>JACOUC010000010.1 GCA_016178055.1 Chlamydiota bacterium
AACGGTAACGGACCTAGCGACAGGCCAGCCTGTGAAGCTCCAATACAAAATTGCCAGCACTTTAATGACTGGGACACCGATCAAACTAGCGATTGACACAACCAAATACAGTGTCAAGAACCTCCAATGGGTTACAACTGCAGACGTCTCAAAAATGAGTGGAACGAACGTCAAGCTCACCTTCAAGGCCCCAAGGATAGTCCCTGTGGGAAAATCCGATGCAGTGGCTGAAGGGGTAAACACCTTTATCAGTGAAACAGAGAACACGGCAGCGTATCCGACGAACAGTGCGATCACGGCTATCGTCAGTGAAACATCGGATGGAACGAACGGAACAGTCAGTATAGACATCACGAAATCGACAGCGGACACAACCGGTAACGTTTACATCGATGAAAAGATCTACGAAGCATTAACTGCTGCAGAAGAGCAAGCGATCAAAGACAATGGAGGGGCAGGTTTTTCGATCACAGCATCTGGGGGAACGATCAGCGAACTACAAGTAGACCTAACGGTAACGGACCTAGCGACAGGCCAGCCTGTGAAGCTCCAATACAAAATTGCCAGCACTTTAATGACTGGGACACCGATCAAACTAGCGATTGACACAACCAAATACAGTGTCAAGAACCTCCAATGGGTTACAACTGCACGGGTGTCAATCTTGATGGTACTGATGGGGACGACCGTGCATTGGTGCTTCCTTATAATGATTTTGGAAATCCAGATGGGTTTTCGGTTGCAAAGATTCAGGCGACGGATGATTTTGGGACTGGGACTGATTATTCAGAAGAGACAACAGGGGATGATACTTTTACAATTGTTGCTAGCTCTCCAAATTCTGACGTGACGGGTTTTTGGCTTGGAGTTCAAACGATTGATGATTCTAGCGGGGTGAGCCAATATTTTAAGGTTCAAGCGGTTAAAGTATTAGGCACTCAAGATACCTGGGAAATCCCTAAATCTGCGTTTGAAGCTGCCTATCCTGGCATATTGTCAGAGGTTGCTTATTTTGAAGTTGTTATTACCAATGACCAAGCGATTGATCCAGGGACAGGTGAGAATGCGACCCTTGAATTTATGTTTGCCAGGAAGGTTTTTGCGGCGGATGATTGGGCGGTGAATGGTTTTCCAGTGGTTACCACGGGAGCGAATGATCAGGGGAGTTATTTTGAGCAGGCTGTTACCGCTACCAATGAGGGATATTCAAACTCAGAATTTCTTGAGAGTGAAATTCTTGATCCGAATACCTATGGTTATTTTAAAATTTCTCCGGCCTATAATCATTCGGTGAGTGGTTCGATGTTTATCCCTGGGAATAAAGATACTTATTTTGGGCATGATTGGACCTTTGATGCACCTGTCAATATCTATGATTATGCGATTGATGTTGTTGATCCAAGCGATGGAGTGACAAAAAAGGCACTTGTTTTTTGGGCGAATGCAGATGCGTATAAGCAGTTGTGGATTGAATTTGAATATAAATCCGCCGACGGAACTAAAAAAACTTGGAGATGTCCAGCCATTAATCCGAATGGTGATAGTGAGTTTTACGCTTTTTTTGAAGGATATGAAGTGGATGATAATGCCGACTTAAATAAGGATGAGGTTTTGAAGAATGCGACCAAAGTTGCAACTCGTGCTTATGGAGACGATGTGAAGGAATCGGTCGTAACGCAGGTTGAAAGCGATTTAGAAGCTTGCAATGGAGATGCCACTTGCCAAGATCTTATTTATCAAAATGATTTATATTTCTCCTACGCTGCTTGGGGAGCCTGGGGATTTACGGGGTATCCCCCCTCGACTCCTTTGTGGTCTCCAGAAGGTTCTGAAGAGGCAAGGCGAGTCAAGCCGAGGGTGGTAGAGATTACGCCTGGGGTTTGGCATGTCATTCGGGGAAATGAATCACAGGGCGGTGTGTCAACGGGAGGGTCTTCTGGTACAGGCGGAGAAGGAGGGTCTCAGGAGCCTGGAAGGGGAAAAGAAAAAGCTCGAGATCGATGGAAGGATCGATTTGAAGAGTTGATGAAAAATATAAAGGGCAGCTTCAGTCCTTCTGAAAATCATGATTTAGAGGCAACTTTCTTTGACGGAGATACGACTTTAGTTCCCATTGGAAATGCGGCAGTGTGGGAGGATAGTGAAGCGGATATTGGCTCAGGGCTCCCCGGATTGATTCATCTTGAGCTCAAAGCGGCTAAAGATAGAAATAAGAGAATACCTTTTGAGCCTGGAGTGGGGTACCGCCTTTTAGAGATTCAGGCGCCAGAAAATCAGTTAGATTTGACTCAATATGTGGCTTGGTCTCGCGGGTCAAATATACAAAGTTTGTATATGGTTTTTGAAAATGAATTAGGTCAAGAATGGACGGGGATGCTTAATCCAATTACAGAAACTGGTGCACCTTATCAACTTATTGTTCCTCCTGGTTTTGGACCTGTGAAGAAGGTTTCGGTTTGGGTCGAGGCGAGCTCAGATGATTTTTCAGTGGATATTCAGTTTGGTCATGAAGTGAAGGAGTCTCAAAGAGTGGGTGGGTGGTATGGAGGAAGTAATTCTTGGAATGTTAGACCCGTAGGGGTAGGGGCTGGTGAGGGAACTAGTGAAAGAGGATTAAAAAGTTTTTCAAGGCGCTTATCTCAAGCTATTTCTCAATTTGGGCGTGGGGGAAGTACCGCTTCGAAAAAAGGCCAGCGTGGCGAGAGTGGATTCACTAAAATTTCTTTGCTTCTCATGATCGCTTTCTTGTCAGCTATTCTTCCTTCTCTTGCTTTTGCTTCTGTGTCAACTCAGGTGGCTGTTGTGGCTCATCACAGTTGGGCGATTGCACATGTTCTGATGGGGGATACCGGTTTTGTTACGGTTGGTGTTACAGGAACTGTAGCACTCATTGTTGCACGAGCTTTAACGTCACGGTCAGAATCTGTTCCAGAACCAGGTTTGTCCAATATTATTCGAGTCAAGAACCGATCGTTTAGCGAAGCAACGGATGAAGAGATTGCCCTTCGTGTTGTTATAAAGGCAATTACAAATTTAAAAGATGATGAGTTGGGCCTAGAAGAAAATAAGCCCCTCGTTCAAGAGATTGAGCGGGCCATTTTAGGCATGATTCTCTCTGAAATGAGTTTTGCGGATTTTATGACCAGTGTTAATAAAATTGTAGATTCACGTGAAGCTCAAATTGAGCAAGGTGGAAAAAAGATTGAAGAGGCAGCGAAATCAGAACATATCCGTGTAAGCGCTTTGACCATTCTTCTCATGGCTAATAGTTGGAGAAATGGAAATCTTTCTTTAGAGGTTTTTGAGGGGATGGTGACGTCGTATAAAAATAAGGAAAATTATAAACCTCAAAAGGGTCAAGAGACGACTTTTGATCAATTTGCTCAATTAACTCTAGCCGACTTGATGACTCTTTACGGTGGGGAAGGGCGTAATCATTACTTATCCATTAAGGCTTTGGTAACGACTTTAGAAAAATCAGGTCTTGGAAGGAATCTATCGAGCTTGTTCTCCCTTTTTGAAGGGTTAGAGTTTTTAGGTCGAGGCGCTCCTTACCAGAGGATTTTTGCTGCATTGAGAAGTGTACTTAGACTTTCAAGAGAGCCTGATAATGATCTAGCACAGTTTGTCAAATCCCATCAGTCTAAGATATTGGTCATTCAAAAAGAGGGTGGGCTGCGGCTTGGCGGAAAAGAAGCGGATTTAGCGCTTGGTCTTTCCAGTGATATTAAAGGTAGATTCCATGAAGTCTATCGTGTGGTGAATCAAGGTCGTTCGGAGGCAAATGTAAATGCGGCCCCGGTTTATCTTAATCTCTCTGGGATCCATCCAAGCCGATATGACGCGATCTTTGATGAAATATTTAAGAGAGTTGAATCTTCGCATTTTTCTCTGGCTCGTCGCTATAAGGGTCTAAAAGATGGAATCAAATTTAGAGATTCTCGAGATGGTCATTACGTCAGCATTCAATTGGTTGGAAATGTCATTCAGGTGCGTGTGAGCAATTTGAGAACTCAGTATCATCGACTTTCAGAGTCGAAATTAAATGGGCTCTTTACTCAATTGAAAGAGAAAACACATCCCACGGCGTTGGTGTTAAGCGACAGAACCCTGGATCTTCAAATTATCAGGGATGAGAACGGTAAAATTGTTGTCAAGTCGGATAGTAAAAAGTTTAGAAGTTATTTTGACGAGGCTGAAAAGCATAAATTGCCCAATGGTCAAAATGCTTTGAAACTGGTAAGACCTATTGTTTTGCCTGAAGGCGTCACGATTGGAAATGTTTCGCGAGAGAAAGTTTTGACCTCTCTCTTAGGGTTTGAGAGTGTTCAGGCGATGAGAAGTGAACTTGGAAGGGAAAAAGTCAAAACTATTTTGAATGATGTGATCATTCAATTCTACCAGCACAATGATCCGGCTGTTGTGAGGGGAAGACTTGGTAAAAAGATTCATGATCGACTTCATAAAAATAGAATTTTTAAGGGAGTTGATCTCATTCAAGCTAAAGCGCTGGCCTTTGCAATTACGTCCAGCGAAAGAAAACTGTATGGCGACCTTTCGAATGTCCTTTATTGGATTGTGACTGGAGATATTAGCGATGAAAAGACGCGGCTTTTGATCATAGATGGTCTTGTTGCCCAGGGGGATATGAAATCCTTGGTGCTGGCGAAGGAACTTCAAGAAATGGATCCTTATGCGCTGGCTCAATTAGGGAGTCATCAAGTGATTAGCGCTAGAGAGCAAACTGAACTTCTTGGGATGAGGGAACGGGCCAAGAAGTTAGCTCAATCTTCGATGTAACATACTCTCTACCAACAAGATAAAAATTTTTACTTTTTGATCAAGATCCGTGTCTATATATATGAAGGGATGTAAAGACAGTTTAATGTGTAATGTTTAATGTGTAATGTGTAAGGTGTAATGTGTAAGGTGTAATGTGTAAGGTGTAATGTGTAAGGAAAAAGATAAAGACAGTTTAAAGTTTAAGGAAAAAACTTAAGCATGCATAAACTTTAAACTTTAAACTTTTAACTGTATTTAAAAGGGGCGGGAGAAAGAAACTTGCAAAGTCCAATAAAACATGTAATATGTTTTGGTAACCGGTAACCGGTAACTGAATGGGGACTGAGCAAGGGGGGTACTCACATGAGGACGAATACAGTCCTGCAAGATCTTGCAGGAAGGGATAATCGTTACGTCAACAATTGGGTTCTAGCTTTAGAAAAGCATGAAGGCGCTTTACCTTATACTTTAATTCGAATGAAAGGCAGATTTATTTATTCCCATGATCTTAAGGACATGTTCCATAAGATGATGGAAAAAGTAGTGGAGACAGAAAAAAGAATTATTTTTGATTTTGGAGGGGTCAGTTACTCCTGCAGTGTTTTCCTCAGTTATTTCCTTCAATGGGCTAAAGACCAATCCGTTAGAAATTGTTTTGTTGGAGTTGTCCATATTCCCTGTTTTCTTAAGGGAATTATGAAAAGTTTAAAATTTCAGATGTTTTTGAGAGAGCTTCCGGCACATTCGTCCGAGTGGACTTTAAAATTAATGACACCTAAGAAACCCTCTCGTTGGTTGGAAGCTCTTAAAAAGTTTTTTTCGCCACAATCTAAAGAGAAAGCAGAAAAGGTTCACCAACCTGTTTATCGTCCCCAAATCGTTGCCGAGTAGGGGTCGGAGCCACCTGCTGCTAGATTTTCTAGTGTGGTTCTACAAAGCGGGATTCCCCATTTTGTAGTCGCCCCATTTATGGGGCTCTCCCTTGCACGGACTGTCCGATTCATTCCCCCACCAATCTATCCAAGGTGGCGGGATTGTTTAGCGGTCAATGCACGGGTCATAAGCTTACGAGCGTGCTTAAAGATAACAGCTGTATTGGTGGGGGGATGAATCGGGTGGCTACGAAAAACATGATGGGAAGAACTTCCATCGCAATATAAAAATTTTAAAGATTTTTAAAATAATTTTTTACCTTTTTGATATTTAGTGTGTCTTATCTTTTGAATTTTAAGGAGGAATTTAGACAAATTTAGTTTTAATCTCATCTCAAACCGGGGGGCTCTTTGTGTTTAAAATCGGACAAAAGATCATTAGCTTAGCTCTTTGTTTTTCTTTTCTTGTCTATGATATTAACTTCAGTTTTGGTCAAGACTCCCAGATGGTCAGTCCCATTCCACGCCCAAATCAGGTCAAAAGCTCGGCTTCTTTCGAAAGGGCAGATTTAGATGTAACTCTCTTTCTTGAAAGGATTAAAATCCCAAATGATGTTGGGGAAGTAACCGAAAAAAATATTTTTCCGAACAGACCGCTTCTTTTCCTCGTTGAAGATATCCATTGCAATATCCAGGCTCAGCAAAATATTAAAAGAATATTAGAAATACTTAAAACAAAGCTCGAGGCTCGAGGCTCGAAGCTCGAGGCAAAAGCAAAAACTGGAAAAGCATTTACCTCGAGCCTCGAGCCTCGAGCTTCGAGCCCGTCGTTTGCTTCGAGCCTCGAGCCTCGAGCCTCGAGCCCGTCGTTTGCTTCGAGCACAGGGTCAGCTTCGAGCAAAGTATTAGCCTCTAACCGCTTTTACGTTTTTGCCGAGGCAGCCTCCGGCGTTATGGATGCCTCTCCTTTTGCTAATTTCCCTGACCAAAAAGCGCTAGACCTTGCCCAGGAAGAATTTTTGAAGGCTAATCGCATTGATGGAGTCGAATCCTTTTTAATCACTCAAAGCCCTGATCAAGTGGAAGGGGTGGGTGTTGAGGATTTATCCGCTTATCTTAATAACGTCAAGCTGATGGGGCAATTTCTTGAAGAAAAGGATATGCAAGAGCATGTCTGGCAGGATTTAGAAACGCTCTTTAAGCAATTAGAGGGTAAGGTTTATTCAAAAGAATTAAGAGATTTCATTGAGAAGCGGGAGCAATATAATCAGTTTAAGATGGAGATGGGAGAATATGTAACATATTTGGGATTGCGGATTGCGGATTGCGGATTGCGGAGAAAAAATAAAAATGACCAACCCGTCATTGCGAGCGAAGCGACCCGCCTCGTTCGATTCGGGTCGACCGAGTCGAGGCAGGAGCAATCTCAGTTTTCTCAATATCCCGCGATCGAAAAATATCTAGCGATGAAATCCCTAGAAGAAAAGATCAATCTCCAAGCAGTCGAAACAGAATACCTCGCTTTTCTTTCCGAATTGGAAAAGAAGCTTCCTAAAGAAGAATCAACAGAAATTCTGAGACATGTTCTAGAGTATCGACTTGGGCGGGAGAGTGAGCAGGATCATTATCTTTTTCTAAGTCAATATATGACTGGGCTCGAGGCTCGAAGCTCGAAGCTCGAGGCAAAAGCAAAAACTGGAGAAGCATTTACTTCGAGCCTCGAGCCTCGAGCCTCGAGCAAAGGGTCAGCTTCGAGCGAATTTAAGAATCTCAAACTTCTTTTCCAAGAGATGGCGCTCTTGAAAGAAGTATCCTGGGAAGAGTTAGAATCTCAAATGAAAGAAGTTGAAGGGGAAATTTTAGGAGCCCTGGCCACAAAAGATTCAGAGAAGAAACTTTTACAGCTTGAAAATGATTTTTCTCTTTTAAAGCGCATTGTGAGTTTGGAAGGGAAGAGGGAAGATATCAAGCAGCTCGAAGCTCGAGGCTCGAAGCTCGAAGCAAAAGCAAAAACTGGAGAAGCATTTACCTCGAGCCTCGAGCCTCGAGCTTCGAGCAGTCTTTTTTCTTCCTCGAGCCTCGAGCCTCGAGCCTCGAGCAAAGCTGGATCTAGCGACTTTGTGGGAAGTTTTCTGCTTCGGCTAGGTCAGTTAGCCAAAAAGGAATCAATAGATTACGAATCCCCCGATTTTGACGGTATTTTTGAATTGGCTGAAAAATTTTACAACCAAGTTCTTGAGCGGGATCATATTTTTTATGATCAATCTTCAAAGCTTCTCGTTGATAAGAAATTAACTCATGCGGCATTGGTGATAGGAGGCTTTCATACAGAGGGTCTTAAAGCAGCTTTAAAAGAGGCCAAGATCGGTTACTGGGTCATTTCACCTCGCATGGACCGCCATGATGACCGAAGTGCATATTACAAAAAGATGAAAGATGAATTTGGAATTCTAGGTGGGGATGTGACAGCATTGGCGCCGTTTAGATGGGTCGCACAAGCCAAGTCACTTGGAAATTTAAATTTTCAGGCTGAAGTTCAGAGATTGGTGGGTGTGCATGCTCAAATAACAAGTGCTTTACGCGGACGTGCCCAAGAAATTTTGGATAGTACAAGTGATTTACCTTCTCTTAGTCCCGAAGATGAAAAATGGGTGAAAGCTATTGTTGATGAAACAACTGTAACCCGTGCCAATTTATCCGCTTTGCTTCGTAATTCTGAATTTGCCCCACTTACAGCAGAATATGTTCGAGGGGTTCTTCAAGTTTTGAATTATTCAAATGATGATGCGCTTATCAATGCATTTCTCGTAAGACTTGGGTTTAAAAATAATGAGGAACCCCCAGCTTCTCCTTCGGGAAATGATGGTACGGATATTGCTGCTTTAGGCGGTCGTTTAAGTGTCTATCAATTACCTAGAGAGTGGAGTGAAGTTCCAAAGGATTTACAAGAAATTTTTAAAAGTAGGCTTCAAATAGATGGAAATACCTTTGCTGAAAAATATAATAACGCTGTTGATTTTTATGAAACCGAGATTGCTCCTGGGCGTGAGAGTTCATCTTTGACTAGAAAGATTTGGTTAAAAGCTCTTTCGGAATGGCAAGGTCTTTTTCCTATTATATTTGCAGTATTATTTGCATTAGCGATGTATCGCTTCGCATTATTGAGTCCTGTTGACCGATCGAAATTCCACTTTGTAGTAGTGGCTTTATTTTTTATATTATTTATGCCTACTTTTCCTCTTTACAATGCAGGAATAAAGGTTGCGGATTGGTTTACCAAAGAACATGAGGGCAAGAAGGATATCAGCAGTGGGTATGTGAGTGAAGAGGATTTAGGAAAATTAGGTTTAGAGGGTGATGTTTCAAAGATCTGGGCTCTTCTAAGTGATAAAGGTGGTCAGGGTGAGCGGTATATTGAAGATGGTCGTATTGACGCAGTTAAAGTGTATGGACTCAAAGAAGTTGCTGATTTGAATTTGGTTCAAGTATCAGATGGGGACAAAGCGAAAATCCTTAAGTTTTTAAAAGATCATGCGAACCCGCTTCATCTCATTCATGAGATTGCACTTAGGAGAAGCTTGTATAAGGTATTTTTGATTACTGCCGCTCTTTCTATCGTTTTATCAGTCGTGGGTGTAACAACGGTAGGGGTATGGGCAGGTTTTATTTTATTGATGCATCCAATTTGGGCCTTTTTTTATCGTTATTATCATACGGCCCTTCATAAAGAACATAATATTAAAAGTCCTAGTAACAAACGTCTCAGTGTTGGAGCTGGCAAAGGAAAAGAAGATTCAACGAAGCAGCGGCTGAGTGTTTTACATGGGAAGGGTTCAGAGACTCAAGCTAGACCTCTTGGCTCAAATGAAGTTCAGTATCAATTTCAAAATGGTGTGGCAATAATTACTTTCAATCGTGCGCCTGCAAATGCGACGACAATAGACATGCTCAAAGAATTGCGCAGAATTCTTGATCATGTTCGATCAAATTCTGAAGTGAAAACAGTTATTTTAAAAAGTTCTGATGAGACGGGTCGTTTCTTTGGGACAGGAGCAGATATTAAACAAACTCGTCAGGATATTTTGGATGGACACCCAGAGAAAGCTGATGAATTTTATGCTTATGAGTATGCCCTCTACAATGATTTTGCTGAGCTGCATAAAACGAAACCTGTTGTCAGTTTAGTGAATGGGGCTGCCATGGGAAGTCATTTGGGACTGGCCATGACGGGGTTGATTATTGCGACAAAGAATGCAAGATTTGCCATGCCCGAGACAAAGCTAGGCTTTTTCCCAGACGTGGGGGCTACGCATCTTTTGCCCAAGAGAGTCGGGCTGGCCATTGCCAAATGGATGGGGTTTACAAGCGCCGTTTTGTCAGGGGGAGAGGCTGTTAAATATGGCTTGGCGGATGTTTATACTTCGCACAAAACTTTGAATGATTTGGAGGTGGCCATTCGAAATTTTGCGCGGTCCAGACCTACGGTTGATCCGGCTGAACTCAAACGAGAACTTGAGAGATTCAGTGTTTTCCCTAAGGCCGTTTTGACTTCGAGAGAGACTTTCCGAGAACTTTTTGGTCATGCTAATTTCGAGGATGTTGTGAAGGCTTTGCAAGAGGCTGCGGGCGGTGAAGAAAGCGATTTAAAGACCAAGTTTGCTCGAGAAGCGCTTGGGAAAATGAAGTTGCGTTCCCCTGTGGGTCTTCATTTGACTAATCATCTTTTGAATCTCAATTCGCAAGCTTCTTTGGCCGAGGCCTATCACCGTGAGCTGAGAGCGGCCAAGGCCTTGACCCGTTATCCGGATTATCCTGTCGGAGTAGAAGCGGTGTTGCTCTTAAAAACAGCAGATCGAGTACGGCCTGCTTTTAAGGGACAAATGGACCAGGTTGATTATGACTTGATGAGTCGAATGTTAGACGAAGAGGTGAAACCGGTGTCTGAAGAGGAGAAGGCAAGTCAAGTTGTCGAAGATCCCTACTTCATTCAAGGACCCGGAGATTGGGATAAAATCGCAGAAGCTTATAGAGCCGATCCCAGCGCATTTTGGCTGCGCCGGGCCCATGAAGAATTAGAATGGTTTAGGAAACCAACTAAAGGCGTCACTGAAACTCAAGATGCTGAAGGGCATTTCAGTTTCACCTACTTTGAAGATGGCGAACTTAATGCCTCTTATGAAATTTTGGATCGGCAGGTGAATAGAGGCATGGGAGATATGCCGGCTTATACATGGATCAGTGACCCTGCGGATGATCAAGGGAATGCCGAAGAGGTTAAGACCGTTACTTATGCTGAGCTTTTAGGCATGGTTGAAAAGTTCGCGAATGCCTTAACTGAAATGGGTGTTGGCAAAGGAGACGGGGTTACACTCTATACCGCGAGTAACACGATTGAAGCCAAGGTCGCGCGATTTGCTTGTATGAGAATTGGAGCTGTCTTTACGCCTGTGTTTCCAGGCTTAGCAGCTCAAGAACTTTCGGATCGAGCCCATCAAATTAATACCAAGGTCGTTCTCACGGTCAATGCAGGTTTTAGAACCGGCAAAATGACCAAATATAAAGAAGAGGTCGTCGATAAGGCCTTTGAAGAATATATTCCACTCGAAAATGTAAGGGCCTTTGTTGAAAAGGCGTTGGCAGAGATTGGAATTGAAGGTGAGCAAAGGACCGCGCTTGCCGCTCAAGTTGAAAAAGAGATTAAGGGATCGATCACGATTTATTATGGCGATCTTCAAAAGATTTTAAATAGAGTGCTGGAAGGCGCTGGCATTGAGGTGTCTCAAAGAGAGCAGGTCAAAAACTCTCTGGGCACCCAGACCCAGAACATGCCTTCCCGAATCAACCACATGGTTGTCATTGAGCGAACACCCCGTGAGCGTGCAAAAATTCCCATGAGAGAAGGTCGGGACGTTTATTTTAATGACGTGATGGCCAGAATGGAAGCCGAAGGCAAAACCAAATTTGCCCCAGCCCATTTACCGGCCGAGCAACCTCTTTTTGTGATCTTTACTTCCGGATCAACAGGGAAACCCAAGGGGACCTATCATACAACAGGAGGTTATTTGGTTAATATCAGTTATTCCATGAAATTTGCATGGGGGGTGAAACCGGGTGAGCGCATTTATGTTGCCGCGGACGACGGCTGGATTACAGGAAATTCTGCGATGAGTGATGCCCCACTTATGAATGGAATGCATTCTTTTCTATATGAAGGAATTCCCAACTGGCCAACTCAAGATCGTATCTGGAAGATTCTCTCGGAGAATAAAATAAACTATCACAAAACGGGAGTCACCCCTGTTCGAGATTTTTCAAAGGGGGATGCAGATCTTGTTCGAAGATGGGATTTATCAAACATTAAATATTCTTGTTCTTGCGCTGAACCGCTCTATCCTTATGTTCAAGCTTTCTGGGAAGAGGTTATTTTGGAAGGGCATCGGGAAAAATTCGGTGACTTTTTTTGGCAGACGGAGGATGGAATGTTTAGTGATTTTATTCCTCATCCATTGGGTAGGCCTCAGAAGCCTGATGCTTCAACGGTTCCTTCCCCTTTTAGTGAGGTTAAAGTCCTAGTACTTGAAATAGATGAGGATAGAAATATTACAAGCTTTCGTGACGCCAGACCAGGTGAAGTTGGTGAAGTGTTTACCCGTCTTCATCCATCCTTGATTCGAGGACTCTGGAAGAAGCCAGATCAATTCCGTGATGTTTATTGGCCAACCAAAGTCGTTATTGATGGTAAGCGATGGCGTCGGGTTGGTGATGCCGCCAGAATGGATGAAGACGGGTATATCACCTTTCTTGGACGTGCTGATGAAGTGATGAACGTCAGTGGGCATCGGATAGGCACTCAAGAGCTCGAAGCACATGTTGGGAAGGTGGATGAGGTGAAATTATGTTCTGTGGTTGGTATTCCGGATTTGATTAAAGGTGAAACCCCTGTAGCCTTTGTGATTTTGCAACCTGGAGAGACACCAACCGCCGACTTGGACACTAAGATTCGTAAGCAAGTAGAGGAGGGGAAAGGGAAGATTGCCAGACCCTCGGAGATTTTTTATGTTGCGGATCTTCCTCTGACGCAGAGTAAGAAAATCTTGAGACGTTTCCTAATACTCATTGCAGCCATGTCGAGAACTGAACTGGCCAAGATTTACACAAAACTTCAAGATCATGAAATGAGAGCAAGAGTGTCAGCAAAGGATGGGGATATCTTGAAGGAGGTCTTTGGCGAGGGACTGAGCCGCACCGCCCAATCTTTACCTCCTGGCCCTACTGGGACAGATGCGTTGATTGCAGCAGTTTTTGGCGTTGCTGAAAAGCGAGAGATTGGAAAAGCAACTCGTGAAATAGCTCAGGCTGGAGACCCTCATGAAGTGGATTTTGAAATGTATTTACCCAAAGAGGCTCAGGCGGTTATCCGTCGCCGATTCGAGGGGAAAGGTTTTGATGCAACAAGAGTGGCCCAGGCTAAACGCCATTATGAAATGGTTCGGCGCTTGAGACAAAAGGCCCAGAGGCAGAAGCTCGATGAGGGTCTATTTGTTCGTCAAGAGTTGGAGAAATTAGGTTTAGATGAAGTTCAAAGGGCTCAGGCCTGGGAGGATTTTGAGGAAGTCAGTTTAATCCGTGCTGACGCGATTAATTCCTTGATTACTGAAGGCCTCCTTTGGCCCTTGGGCAAGCCCTTTATTCCTGGTGAGAAGCTTCCTCCCTATATGTTTGCTTGGGCGGTGGTGAAGGATCGATTCGGCCGGCCTGTCTATGGTCAGCCTGAAGATGCTTATTATGAAATGATCGCTCCGACACCCAGCCTTGGAGTCAATGAGCTCATTGGATACACGCTTTATGCCGGTATTACGCGCAATATAGTCGCAGCGGGTGAAGATCCCAATGTGGGTGGATTCAACTTTCATGATCAGGATTATCATATCTCAGGTTCGGACGGTGTTTTTGTTACAGCGGCCATTGGGTCGGAAGCCGAACGCTCAGGGATTGCTTCCGTAGGTCAGGTCTTTCTCAATTACTCTGGAGAATCTGGCCTTTTGGATTATCGCATGGGTTACGATCCCATGGCGACAGATTTCAAGATTAAAGGTTATCAAACTCCGGATGGAACTTTAGCCCAATTCGCAAGATTTCAAGGTCCTCAATGGGTTCGTAAGCCTGAAAACTTAACCTTGGAAGGGGCCAGTGCTCATAATTTGGATTTGGGAACCGTTTATAAGGCGATTGTGGATAGGGCAGGGGTTACAGGAGGGGATCGGGTCTATGGGGAGGGAGCAGCCGGAGGCACAGGTCATTTGGCTGTGGGAGTGGCCGACATGCAGGGGGCCGTTGTGACGGGGCTGGTCTCCTCAGCTGACCGAGGAGAATTTGCAAAAGAGTATGGGGCAGACGCATATATTTTGAGAACAGATCCTCGATTTAGGGCTTTGTGGCAGCCTGTGCCTGATCCCAAGAAAGAATCTGAAAAATATCAGGAATGGGTGCAAGCGGCCGGGGCCTTTAAAGAAGAATTTAAGAAGCGTAACGAGGGTCAATTGGCCGATATGGTGAATGCCTCGGTGGGGCGACCCACGTTTGCAGCGAATGTGGAGCTTTTGGCTGAAGGAGGAAAGCTCGTCTATTACGGAGCGGATAAGGGATTTACTTTAAGTTTTCGTGGCAAGCTAAGCCATCGATCGGCCGATGCAGCCTTTAAAAAGAATAAGCTTCAACCTGGAGAAGGCGTCCTTATTTATTACGGGGCTGAGGCTGATGAGGAGGGGATTGATGAAGTAGGGCTTGAAGCCATAAAAGCTGCGATTTCGAAAAAGGCCCGGGTGGTAGTTTTAACTCGCACGGTTCAAGAGCAAATTTATCTTCAAAGGAGATTTGGAAAGGCTTTGACAGGTATTGAATCGATTGAAACCTTAAAGTCGGATCCATCCTTTGAATGGCCCGAAGAAATGCCGGATCTGGATATTAAAGATGCTTCTGGGAAATCCACCGTAGATTCTGAGAAGAGATATTATTATCAGGAGCATACACTCAAAATCATTGGGAGAGTTGTAAAGAGATATTTAAAGACAGCGGATAATCCGAAGGGTTTTCCGGACGTAATTGTGGAAAGATCTGGACAAAACACCTTGGGCATTTCTGCTTGGCTGGCTCGTCCCATAACAGGCCGTGTGGTTTATCTTGAAGATTCTGAAAATCACATTTTCCGATTTTATGCTCCCGATGTGTGGATGAATCAAAAGACAATCGACTTTCCAAATTTTAGCATTTTAGGAACACATCTTTTTAATTCGTTTCAAGCCCAGGTGGTGGAGAGAAAATTAGAAACAGGCCAATTAAGAATAGCTCCTCCTCAGGTCTTTGAGTGGTCGCAGGCTTCTGAGGCCGTTCAGGAGCTTTTCGATGGTTCCGTCATGGGAACGAATAGTGTGCGTGTCGGAGCTCCTGAAGCGCCTGGAATCAAAACAGAAGGTGATCTTTATCGGCAGTGGAATGTTGAACAGAAGACTTTTGCAACGGTAAAGGTGAGGCTTTATCCCGTTTCTTATGATAAGACGGTGGCCCAGTTGGTCATGGAAACTCCGGATGCAGAGGGCTTGAACACCATGAGTACAGTCATGCTGGACAGTCTCACTCAAGCCATCGATTGGATTTCTCAACAATCTTCCGTTCAAGCCATTGTAATCACAGGAGGGGGCAACAAGGCCTTCATTGCAGGAGCTGATATCAAGGAATTGCAGCAAATCATTGATCGAGAAGAAGGTCGGGAGCTTGCCGAGAAAGCTCAAGCTATTTATGCAAGGTTGGAAGCTTTGAATGTTCCTGTTGTCGCCGCCATCAACGGCTTTGCCTTAGGTGGTGGTACAGAACTTGCCATGTCGGCTCATTATCGTGTAGCTTCGGCCAAGGCAGAAATGCGTCAGCCTGAGATTAATTTGGGTTTGATTCCTGGTTTTGGCGGGACACAGCGCTTACCCAGACTTCTCTATCGGAAGAATGGAGAAAGAGGTTTGATTGAGGCCGTAAAAATCATTTTGAATGGGCGAAGAATTTCAGCTTCCAAGGCTCAGGAGCTTGGTTTGGTGGATGAACTGGCGGGATCGGATGCCTTATCTCGGGCCATGGAGCTTGCTTTAGAGTATGCAAGAACGGGTCAAGGGATTTTGGCTAATGCGATGAAAGCTCGTCATGAAGCGATTCGCGGTTGGGATCAGCGGGTGGATATTCACAGAGAAGTCTGGGAACGAAATCCTGAAATTCAAGATATTATTAAACAAAATATAGAGATGGGACGCGGAAATTCCGTGGACAGGGCTTTAGGGGCGATTCAGACAGGCTTAGAGCTGGGAATTTCAGAGGGTTTGAAAACAGAAGCGAGGGCTTTTGGAGAGCTGATTGTCGGGCCCTTGGATGGGCGTAAATTTATAGAGGCTTTCTTGAAAAAGGAATCGCCCCCATTGCCGCAAAGAGGTGTGGTCGAGTCCATCGGTGGAACGGCTTTTCAAGTAACTGGAGACGCATTAACGCCAGAGCAGGATGCTGTCGTAGATGAAGCGATATGGAGATATTTTGACCGATATGAAGCGGAACACGCCTTATTGAAATCCGATGATGCGAGGTATGCTGAGTTAGACCCCGACGGAAAACTAAAGGAATTTGGCGTGGAAATTTATGAATTTACTGACTTTATAGAACAGCAGATCAAAGTCGCAAGGCATTTTAATGTCGACTTTGAGCCTAATCTTATAACACATCCATCAACTCGATTTGGGAAAAAACTCTACGGTGACAGGAGACATTTCGATGTCATCCGAGGCCTTTCAGTAGAATTGAGGCGGGAATGGGCCAATCATGAGCTTGCTCATTTGAAGAATCAAAATTTTTCAGAAGAGGAAATCCAAAAAATAGCTCCTATTACTAATTTGATTGCATATTTCAAAGAGCATCCCGTATCCATTGAAGTCCAAGTTCCAGAAAAAGAGAGTTGGGAGAGGGGAGACGATATTAATACGCATCCATTTTTCGCCCAATTGAACCGATGGACGTTTCTGAATGCCAAGCGATATGGCAAAATTTTTGGAAGTCCTGTTACGAAAGAGAAACTTCAATCCTTCGTAGATGAGTACAATCAGGGTTACTTGCTTGATGGATTTGCTCATTCAAGCATTATTGATAACGCTAATAAAGAGAGCTTGCTTATCATTTTAGCGCTCATGGGGAGTTCAGATAGGCATCGAGGCGAATGGTACAATATGCCAGTCACTGAGGGTGCGTTACTTTCTATTAATGCGTTTCGAGCTAATCATGATCTACATAATGTGGGGAAAAGACTTGTTGGACTTGCCTGGAACCTCGCAGAAGAATATCGTGAGAATCCTAAACTGTCGAGGGAAAAATTTGACTCTTATGTTGCTCAATTTGCAGAATTGTTTCAACAGGGACTGAATGATGGGCCTTCTTATGTCCATTTGCTGAAAGACTGGTTGATTCGTGATCTTGCTGCCCTTGGGGAAATGCTATCCATTGGAGATGTTCAAAAATTGAAAGATAAGATCGAATTAGTTTTTGATCAGAAGGCTGTACCAGAAGAAGAAAACGTCAAGGCAGGCACTAGACCTCAAGGAAGTCGGAAAGGCAGAATGAGCCTTGTCAATCTCCTTTCTTTGTTCCAGAGCATTTTTGGTGAGAAAAAAGGATTTGCGGTCAATGAAGTTTATGAAAAATACATCGCTCCGATTTGGGAAAGTCTTGCTTTAACATTTGCTGTATTGATTCCCTCGATCGTCATTTTTTTGTTGACGATCAATGCAGGGTTGTCGCCCATCATAGCGACTGTTCTGTTTCTCCTTGCCTTTTCTCTTTCAAGTTATTTCATCTCAGGCGTATTTTTTACATGGCTTCATAAAGGGAAAAGAGAGATTGGAAATGCGGCCTACGAGACACAGTCGAATGCATTGGTTTCAGCTATTAAGTCATCTCTGAAATTATCCGTAGTCCTTCTTGTTTTCTTTGTTCCAGGCTCTTGGGCCTATGTTGCTTCAGCTTTTGCGGGTGTTGCGGCTGTTGCGCCCTTTTCACTGACGCCTCCTCTCTTGGCTGCATTGGTTTTGATGGGAGGATTTGCTTTGATTTATGGCGCATCTCACACACGACTCCATCTCATTCACAACATTACGCATGAAAGTGGACAAAGACTGGCTTTGGGGGGCGGGAAAAAGAAGGGTGCAGGAAGTGGGGATTCAGGGGAAAATGGGAATGGGAAGCCCGTTATAATTGAAGACCCTTCCATGACCGGACTTGTGAGGGATTTGGTCTACAATTTAGGGGAGCACGAAGTGTTGGATTCTTCCAGGTACGAAGCGATTAAAAGGGGACTTCTTGGTTTTTTAGAGATTTCACCTGCTGATGCTGGGACTGCGGTTGCTAAAAGATTTAAGGAAGCTTTCAATTTGGTTGATGAGGGGGAGACTCTCGCTAAAGAAGGAAAGGTTAATGAGGCAGAAGAAAAATTTACTCAAGCAAAAAATAAATTGGAAAATCTTTATATCGTTTTGAGAAGAATTGAGAAAATGAACAGTCAGAGAGCTTTAAAAGATAAATGGAGAACAACCAATGGCGTTGAAATTGAGGGGATTGTTGATGAAAAGCAGTTTAAGGGCAAGGTTGTCATTATTACGGGCGGTGGAACGGGTTTAGGGCAAGAAACTGTTATGAAATATGCAAGGGCTGGTGCTCACGTTTACATCAATGGGCGTAGGCCTGAGGAACTAGAAAAGACAGTTGCATTAGGTGTGAGTGATGGAAAAGTTCAAAAAGCGGGTGGAACTATCGATTATGTTGTCGGAGATGTTCTTGAAGAAAAGGACTTGCTGGCTCTTTTTGAGAAAGCTAAAGAGAAACACGGTCATGTTGATATTGTGATTAATAATGCCGGAGTTTCTGGGGATGTGAAATCACTTCCCATGATACCCATGGGCAGATTTGTCCGTGACGTGCTGATTCATCTTCATGTTACAAAGACCACAGCTATATTCACAAAACTGCTTGAGAGCGATCCTGAAAGGAAAGCCACTATTATTAATGTTGGAACTTATTTTACGTCTCCAACGCGATACGAAAAAAGGCCTTATCTTTTTAGAACACCATATACCATGGCTCAGGCCATGAAACTTTTTTTAAATCGTGTTTTTGCTCTAGAAGTTAGAGAAAGGAGCAATGTCGTCGTTGCTGCGATCAATCCTGGGCCCTTTGAAGGGTATAGAATTGATGGCGTTGTCTATCCTCTAGGGTCTTTGGCGCGGAGGCGGCATGGAAAGACTCAAAGGCCAGAAGATATTAGAAAGGCGACTGAAGGTCTCCATGCGAGGGAGTTTGTTAAAGATGATCAAGTAGCCCAAGTTATTATGCTTATGACTTCGAATGAGTTTCGAGATCCTATTCATGGTGAAGTTGTCTCTATCGGAGGACTTGATTATCAAGTTTCACCTTCCGTCATTCCAGTTCCTGAGTTGGGAAAAGTTCCTGATTTAAAGAAGCGTAGGGTTGTCTTAACAGCGACTCAAGAGGGTCATGAGAAGTTGGTTGCTGTTGCGAAGGGATTGGCGGCTGCAGGGGCAACCGTCATTATTGGGGCGGAGAATAGCGAATTACTAAAACAGAGTTTTGGAATCATCCCTGATAGAATTACCATTTATTCGATTGATCCTGTTCAAGCTGCGGGAGATGTAGAAGGTAAAAATCAAGATGCTTCTGTTATGAAATTTTTTGAAACATATGGTCAGAACGCAAATGCAGTTTATCATGTTACGGGAGAGCCTGATACGGCCTCAGAATACTCGACCATGGAATCCGAAAAGATGCAACAAATGGTCATGCGTTATTCAATAGCGCCCATTCGCGTGACCCGTTATGCAGCTTTGGCCATGATGTATAGTAAAGTTCGTAATCCGGAGGATTCACGCTTAGACACCTTTGAGCATTTTGTAGAACTTCTTGAAAGGAATTTGCCTAAGGAATTTTTTCAGGAGGATGAACAGACGCGGCTTATGGGGTTGATCAGTAATTCTAGCTTAGAAAGAGCTCAAAAAGAGAGCCTTAAAAGGCGCGTAGAAAAATATTTTAAACCTCTTACGGGAGAGCTAAAGGATAATGATGTTTGGGTCGATGAGGAAAGACAGGAAGCGATTGATCAACTTAAAGTTGTTCAGTCTTTGCTTTCTTCTGATGATCCTTCAAAACATACATTTAATCGACTCATTGACGGAATCACTCGTGTTTGGACGGCAGAAGAAGATAAAATTCTTCAGAAAGGTTATCAAGAATCTAAAGGTCAAATCATTGTTGTGGGACCAGAATTTCGTGGAGATACCTTGTCAAAGGCGCGTGCAGCTGTTTTCAGAGAAGGAGTAGAGGCGGCGATTACCTCCTTTGCTGCGGAACTCGGGCTCGTAAAGTCTGTAGGCATAGCTAAAGCAAAAGCCAATCCGAAAGAAAAGGCTCGTTTAGGAAATTTAGGAATACGCGCAAATGTTATCTTACCTGGAAGTATAGATGAGAAAGCAGGTAATATGCAGCGTCTTGTGAATAGCGTTGTCTATATGGCCTCCGATCGGGTAGATCATATCAATGGAAAGATTCTTGAACCTGATGAAAGAGGCTCTGCACAGGATTGGCAGAGAAATCCGGCTCTTAAAGGTAAAAGGGCGCTTGTCACTGGGGGAGGTAAAGGTATTGGCAGAGCAGTTTCTTTTGAGCTAGCTAGGTCAGGGGCAACAGTTTTAATGGGGTCCAGAACAGTCGATGCTTTAGAGGAATCAGCCGCCCGTATCACAGCCGTTGGTGGAAGCGCCTCTTTAGTTAAGGCGGATCTAACTTCTTCCGAAGAAATTAAGCAAATGGTGGATCAAGCTGTAGCAGAAGCTAGAGCGAATGGTGAAGATAAAAATCCAGTGTATGTTTTAATTAACAATTCTGGAGTTCCCGGTGGTTTTAAGAGAACGGATGAGATTCATCGTGAGGATATACGTTCTCCTGAGGGTGCCATTGTTGCAAATGGCTGGGATAGCACTATGCAAATCAATTTTCATGGGCCGCTCGAGCTTATGGCACGAGTGATTCCTCTGATGAGAAGGTATGGGGGCGGTGTCATTCAAAATGTTGTGACCGAATATTCCAGAATGCCCTATGTCGATCGGTCGATTTATGTTGGGACGAAGGCTGCTTTGGGTGCTTGTACCTTAGCGGTTGCCGGGAGACTTGGTCAGGAAAATATTTATGTGAGCAACATCCAGCCCAGTTTGATTAAGGGTGAAAGAATGGATTTGGTTTTAAGAAATAATATTCGAAAAATGATTGAGGATGGGGTTTTGACAGACGCGCATCTTGCTCGAATGAAGGCAGACATTGAAACGGCTGTTAGACAAAATGAAGATGGACCCATTGCTCGGACTGTTAAAAAACTTGAGGCACGCCCTAAAGATATTCCGGCGGATGTATTAAATCCTGTTGCTTGGTTCTGGACACAAATTGAGCTTTCAAAAGATGAGATTATGGGAAGAGAAAATGAATGGGGCCCTGAGCTTACAAATGTCGTGCTCTATTTTAAACTTATTCTTCCTTTAACTGCCCCAACCAATGAGGATGTGGGAGTCAGGGTTGCCCAGGTTGCTCAAGACCCGTTAAGCAATAGTCAGCATGATGTATTTGTATCAAGTTTGCCGAGGCATAAAGAGCCTCCCATTAAGGATGTTCCTAACCTTGAACATCTTAATATTCAAGGTGCATTTGAGGGAAGAACAGCCCTTCTAGCCGCTTCCGACTTTGATAATACATCTGTCAAACAGTTAAATAATTTGATTGATGCTTATTCTTTAGCTGGAGCCAAAAAGATTGTTCTTGCTCTACCAAGAATTCGGAGAAGTACAAGGGATATCATTTCCCAATTAGACGGTCGTGTGGAAGTTGTTACGGTTGATTTTACTAAGGAAGGCCAAATTATGGGTCTTTTTGAAAATCGATCGTTTGACGCCGCAGTCTATGTGGGGTGTAATCCTTCTGACGATGCCAGATTTTCTGAATTTTATTTTGATCAAAAATTGGATCCAAGCAAGTCCGATAAATTTGAAACGCAAATGACCGCTCATCGAGCGAAGCGTGAGCGTTTTGAAAAATTACATCTCACAGGCCCCATGCTTCTTTTCCGTGAAGCGGCAAGAAAAATGTCTGACAAAAGAAAGATGGTTTTTCTTGCTCCCCGTAACCCTTCTGTTGAAGGAACTACGGCGGCTAAAATGCTTGCAGAATTGGTTCAGGTTAGAAACAAAGAAGAGAAATTTGCCAAGAAGGGAATTGTTGCGGAGATTTTCAATCCTCAAGGTTCTTCGGTAGACGAAACAGCTCGATTTGTGGTTTCAACTGCTTCAGAGGGGTTCCCCAAACCTCAAAGAGGGGTGGAGACAAATGTACAAGCTGCTTTTGACGATCAACATGGGATTCACTTTACAGGAAAGCGATTGTCCCCTATCCAGGTTGCTATTCTTCGTCTTGCCAAGCAAAGTTATTTTGATGCAGGGCTTGCAGAAATTTTGGGGGTTGAGAATAGCGAAGGAGATCCTCTGGTTGCGTACAGTGCTTCTGCCGAAGAATATAAAGCTCTTGATGATGGCCGTCTCGGAGAACGTAACTGGCAAGATTCTTATCAAGGGAAACCGGTTACCAGAAAAGGTGTTACGTGGATGGTGGCGGATGATTTAATGAAACGCATGGAGCTTGTTTCAGAAAAGATATTTGGTGATCCAACTTATGCGTTTGTTCCCTACGGAATGGTATTTCATATCAGCCGCTATAATGGCCAAGTTTTATTAACCGATCGTTTTTATATGTCTTGGATTAAAATATTGCCACCTGTCTTGAGAAAATTAGTGATCGATAGTATTCTCTGGCAACTGGATCATCAGAATGCTTATGGCGATCAAGCTGCAAAGGCAGTTTCTCTTGGGGCTGTTGTTGGATACTGGATGTCTTTTATTCCCGCTCTCTTTCAACTCGTCGCGCTCCGAGAAACAGCCAATAAAGGTGTTAATAGGACTTTTAGAGCGTTCGTTATTAATCCAGAACACCCTGAAACCGATCAGCCAGCCATAACAGCTTTGGGAATTAGACTCTCAGCTCTTTATGAGGAATACACCAATTTAATGATAGCTTCACCCGAGAATGCGGTTGGTTTTGCGAGGGATTTTATCAAAAAGAGCCTCAATCCCCTCTTAAATGAGTTGGACGGCTTGGGTGTCCCGGTAAAATATTTTTACTCTTCCAAGGTCACACAAGTATCAACTTTATTAAATACTCCAGAAGATGTGCAAAGCGGTTTAGCACTTTTAACCGGTGTGGTGGTAGCTTTGGGTGAGACAATGGATAATTTAGTCGACCAAGAAGGTGAAAGGGCGTCTTATAAAGAAGAAGTAGTTGAAAAGCCTGCTCAAGCAAAGACTAAATCAAAGACGCCGCGTTTGGCTGTTTCGAAACCTATTTCAGGAGAGAAAAGTCGTGGGCTTATTTCTAGCCAACCTCAGACGATAACAACTTTAGGGGTTAGACTCACAGTGTCTTATGAAATATACGTAAGTCGGATGAAAGCGAATTCATCAAACAGAGTTCCTCTTGCACTTGAGTTTATTAATCAAGGGCTCAGGCCTTTGATTGAGACACTGAATGGATTGGGTGTTCCGATGGAAGAAGCATTTTCTTCCCAGCTAAATGCAGCTTTAGTGCTACTGAAAGATTCTTCGTCTACAGATTCAGGTTTACAGCTTTTAACAGGTTTAGTGGTTGCCATTCGTGCCACAATGGATAACGTAGTTCTCCAAAAAGGTGAAAAAAGCTCTTATAAGGAAGCAGCTTCTGGTCGCAGTCTTGATTTGCAATCGATGGTTGCCTCTATCCAATTCATTCCTTTAGACGACTATCTTACGCGAGTTCGTGGTGCATCTTTTGCGAATCAGCCTACGCTCACAGCCTTAAGAAATAGGTTAGCTTTGGTTTACCTGACCTATTTAGATTTAATGCCTTTGGATCATCCAAAAAATGCGGCGGTTTTTGTAAACAATTTCATTGCGAGGCAGATCACGCCCTTTCTTAATTCTTTGGAAAGAGATTTTGATATTTTAATAATAGGGCAAGTTAATCAGCAAACAAGAGTCATTTCAAATTTGTTAGGAGATTCTAAAAAAATCAACGTCCAAAAAGGTTTAAATCGTTTTTCAGATTTGGTGGTTGCGATTTGTCAAACGATGGATAATTTGGTTCGTAAGGAGGGTGAAATAAGGGCTCGGAAAGAAGAAGTAGTAACTCCGGAGTCTGAAAAAAAGAAAATCAACTGGTCAACAATTTTCACTTCGGTTGAACCAATGGCCTTAACAACCTATCAAGAAAGCATGAGGAGTGCATCGGTCGCTGAAATTGCAACCTCAGAAAGTGCTGGGATTGCAAGACCTTTGGGTATGGATGATCTTATTCAAGAGTTAGACAAAATGAAGGACGGGTCGGTTTTATTTAATGGAGGTGAAACCATTAGCCCTCGAGCTCTTATTCCACAAGTTCAGACGGCGGGTCCATCTGTAAACTATATCGTTACCACAAGTTCTAGTGGCAAGATAAGAATAGTGACTTTGAGTGGAGAGCGCAAGGCTGGACAATCTTCGCGTGCACCTGCTTTGGCTGCTAACGGATCAGAACCGGCTAGAAACCAACCCTTTCAAGGCGAAGTGAATCGCAATCATAAGAATAGAGCTACAGACCAAAATTATTATGCCCAGGCGTCTACAAGAAATGGGGTGACGGATGTTGCCCAGATTCAAAGTACGGTTTCAAGTGATTCAGCTCATGAAATAGTCAATCTTTCTTGGCCCGCGACAACAGAAGTAGGTCTTTCGGGTTCGGAGGAGACTCAGCTAAGTGTTAATCCGGCGACGGTTCTATTTGACAGCCAATTTACAGCCCCCATGGGCGGAGCGGGACATATTCAAACAACTCTAACTTCTGCTTTGGCTCTGATGGACCACGACTATCGTGAAACCATGTTGGGTCATTTGAATACATGGACAACTGACCAAAGTCCAATGATTTTTGCTGCGTTTGATCAGTCACCAAATCTTGCCGAAAATCACAAGCGGGATCGTTCAGGTGGACTCAATATGGCCATCCCAAATATTCCACGGGATTTTACTGATTTGATAGATCCTGAGACTTCTAAGCCCATGGCTCGAGCAAAATTGGAAGCCATTCGGGACATCATTTTCGCTGTTTCTGTCTTCCATGAACTGGGTCATGAAGCAGATGTAAGTGCCTCAGAGGAAAGTTTAACAGCAAGAGATGTCGAGCTCACCTTAAAATTGCTTCGTCAAAAAAATGTTTCACTTGATCTCTATATTCAAATCATGGGAAAAATTTCTGAGGCTGAAAAGAGTTTATATGTGAAGAGCTTTCCTCTTTCAATTTTTGGAAGACCTATCTCGAATGTTTATGATGCGGGACAGGACGGATGGGCAAGGTTGTTGCCTCCAAAGGTTGCAACTACGGTGGTTATGGAACATCGCGCTCCTTATAATACATCTCTAGGAAGCTATGGGGCATCTTCCAGTATTCCATCTTTTGGGGTTGCATCTCGTCCTCTACCTGAACGAGGGGGAAGTATTCTTTTAACATCAGATCCTAATCAGAAAAGATGGCCACTAGCAGCCTCTCAGGATTTAGTCAGAATATCTTCTCTCGTAAGTGATACAGATTTTCCTGAATATCGTAACATTTTAAAAGACGATGGAATTCTCGTTATTCAGGGCTCCAGAATTGATAACGGTGCTCCAGCAGAAATGATGCGCCTTCTCTCTTCTGGCTTTGAGATTGTGAAGACGTATGGTCTTTCAAATGGGAAGAAAGAATGGCGAGCGGGTTCACTCCCTTCAGATTATCCTTTAGTCAATGGAAAGACGGCAGATGATATTTATGTGATTGTTGCTCGGAAACTTTCGATATTCGAGTATTTTCGGCGTTGGGCCCAACAACAGGAATTTATTAATCAATCATCTCTTGAATCTTATGTTCAAAGCAATAATGTGAGCGAAACATTGATGACTTTATCCAGGGCAGTTACCAGCTTTGCTAAAGCGACTGGAGCAAATCGTGCTGAAGTTAAGATGCTATATCGAGATTTAGGCCGCTTTATTGCTGGGAAGCGGCATGAGATTCATGAGCTTGATGCGGCTTTGGATCTAGAGTCTCGAGCCATTGTTGCGGAGGTGAGGTTGGAAGAGAATGTTGCAGGTGTTCAATCGGATTTAGCCGAGCCCAATAAAGATAGAGAGGAAGTCTATGTTGAGGCCGCTTTACGTGTAGAGAATGTTAAAATTTTAAATGCTCGAGTAGAAGCCAAAGGCAAACCAGAGATGGAAAGCCGTCAGGGTGGAAACCAAGGCGTTGCGGTTTCTCAACCTCAGTATCTTCCCTGGGCTGCCGCTTTTGTTGAACTGAAGCGGGGATTGAGGAATTTCCAGAATAGAGTCTTTAGTCCTGTTGTAAAATTGCTTGATGTAAGGGCAGAACCTGTTCGTGTGTTGATTGATATTGATCACATTTTGAAGGCTGAAGGTCTTTCAGGAAAAGAGATTGCGGATGCCTTGGCTTCGGATAGCGTCATTTTTGTCGATCGCAAAGAGGGACGCTCTGAAGAGGATCGTGATAAGATTGAAAAATTGGGTATTTCTGAAAGATTGATTGATTTAAAGGGTAAGAATCAATCTGAAACGACAGCGCTTTTGAAGCAAAAATTTAATATTCCAAATGTTAAATTCTGGTTATTAGCCCATGAAGAGAATCAGACTCTTTATCAAGATATCGCAGGTGCTTTTGATGAAACTCGATATGGGACTAATCTTGCTTCTGATCTTATGATTATTTGTTATGGGACAGACAAAGCTCATCTTTTGGATATCATGGTAAATCAGTTGAATTTCCAAACTGATGAAGCGAGCGCTCTTTTGGAAACTGGAAATCCAGATCTCAAACCTCTCTCCGTGACAGATCAATGGCAAGAGACGATGAAGCGTCTTAAGGATCAGGACCGATCAGCTCACTTAAGAGAAGTGAGTATGTAGAGAATTTTTACAATAACTTTGGGGCTCAGCACGTAATTTGTAGTCGCCCCATTTATGGGGCCGTTGGGGTTCGTGTAGACTGCCCGATGAATCGGGCGGCTACGCCTTGGCGTTCAGACCAGATGCATGTGTAACATGTGGGGCATGTGTCCATGTGGGGTCAAGTCTTTCCATGACTACATTTACACATCCTAATCCAGCTTACCCGTAGCGGGTCATTCAGACTCTAAAGCGTCTTAAGAATCAAGACCGATCAGCAAGTTAATCCATCACTTTCCAAGTATTATTTAAATGTGCTAAAATTCAACTATTCTTTTAGGGCCTGCTGCAAAATGTAGGCTTTACCGTTCGAGCGTAGTCGAGAACAGATGCTTTGAGCTCGAGATTTCTCGACTTAGCTCAAAATCTTCGACTTCTCGACTCGGCTCGAAGAATAACGGGTGATGCACATTTTCAGCAAAGCCATTTTGCAACAGAGCTTTTTGATAAAGCGTTGCGCAGGGGGTGGATGATTAAAAGTGTGCTTAAGATTGACTGGATTAGAGGGCAAGTAAAGAAAGGGAACTATTATCTTTCTAGGCATGCCGATTCTGAAAGGCAATTTGATGGTCTTTCGCTGATCGAGGTAGAAGAGGCATTGTTGACAGGAAGAATTCTGGAACAATATGAAGACACGGGAAGAGGTTATAGGTCTTTAGTTGTAGGTTTTTCTCAAACAGGAAAGCCTATTCATGTCGTTTGTGGAGTGAGAGAAAAGTATTTGGTTCTCGTTACTATTTATATACCTTGCTTTCCAAAGTTCAAAACGCCTTATGAAAGAGGATAGATGAGAGATGAAAAAAAAATGTAATTTTTGTGGTCATCAAAATTTTAGAGTGAGTGAAGTGCAATATATTTATAAACAAGATAGAAAATTTTTTGTGGTCAATGGAGTTCCTTGTGAAGAATGCGAGTTTTGCAAGGAGCAATATTTTCAGGCTTCTGTATTAAAGAAAATAGAACGAGAATTTGTGAATATTTATTCTTCAGATAAGAAAAAAATTAAAATGATCAAAGTTCCCATTGAAGAGTTCGAAGAGATTACTGCTTAATAAGTCATGCAAGTGATCGGGTTAAATGTTTTGTTGTGGAAGTGAGGTTCATTTTGTAGTCGCCCCATTTATGGGGCTGCACGGACTGCCCGATAAATCGGGCGACTACGAAAAAAAGCATGATGGGGCGGATTTTCATCGTACGAGATGATCTCGAAAAGTTCATTGAAATTAATACACAAGTAACACTTTTTTTGATATATTAAGTGTTGAAAAAGGTGTTACATGAAAACTCTTTCAAGAACGGTTCGAAGAAGTGTTGCTCTGCCGCGACAGTTGGTTGAGGAAGTCGTGCGTTTTGCCCCTCATGAATTTCGCCGAAATCTCAATCGGATTGTAAATATTGCTCTTCAAGAATTCATTGCCCACCAAAAGAGAAAAGCCTTAGAAAATGCAATGGCCAAAATGGCAAGGGATCCAGAAATTCGCTCTCAAATTCGAGAGATCTCAAAGTATTTTTCTTCTACAGAAAATGATGGTCTAAAAAATGATTAGCCGGGGGCAAATTTATTTTGTAAATTTGAATCCGATTCAAGGTCGTGAACAATCGGGAAAGAGGCCAGTTTTAGTTGTATCTGTGGATGCCATCAATCAACAACCCCTGGTCATAACGGTGGTCGTTGGTACGGATGCAAAAAATATTCATCGGGATTATCCCACCAACGTTCGTGTGAGTCAAAAGGAGTCTGGATTACCTCTCGATACTGTTTTTTTATGCTTTCAAATTCGCTCGCTGGATCCCTCTCGTTTTATAGATTCCAAGAGTCACTCTCTTGATTTAGTGGGTTCGCTCCCTCAAGATCGGATGATTGAGGTGGATCAAGCATTAAGGCTTGTCCTAGGATTATAGTGGAAAATCGGCCGAGCTTATACGCAAAGAGACGGCGGTAAGATTTGAAAAAGCTATAAAATTATCATCGATCGACAGTAGATTTATAGCTTTTTAAATTTACTTTGTAAATTCCAGTTATCCTTCAAACATGATAAAATCAACTTACTGGCAGAGTAAATGTGGCATGGGAAAATACAAGTTTTATGGTTATATTAAAACAGGGATGACATCATGATAATCCGGAGTATGAAGGAAAAACGCGAAGTGATGAAAAAAGAGTTTCTTGCCTTGAGCCCTTTGGAAAGAATCCAACAAATGAATCAGGTCTTTAATGATATTATTGCTCTAAAGGCAAAGACACTTGGGGTACCTGAGTATGAAATCTATAGAAGCTACTTTAGACCTCGTCAGTAAAGCAGTAAAGTCTCTGAAGATGCAGGATCACGTTTTACTTACAGTGATCGGAGGCTATGCTGTTATTGCTCATGGTATTGAACGAACCACGAAGGACGTTGACTTTTGTTTTTATTCAGATTTGTATCATAAAAGTGACGTTCAAGGGCTTGTTGAATCGCTTAAAGGTGTGTTTCCGTCTCATTTTGGAATTCGCTTTATAGAAGGCAGCAAATCCCTTGATGATCCTTTTCAACACGATGTTGTTTTTATTGAAGATATTAACGGTGATTATCCCAGGATCGATATCATTGTTGCAAAATATCACTGGGAGTTGGAGGGGATTAAAGAGGCCAAATCTGTGAAAGGAATTCCTCTTCCTGTTCTCCCTAAACCTTATCTCATTGCGATGAAGTTAAACCCTAAAACCGAAATTGGCGCGTGAACCGAGACGCAAGATCTTGGCCATCTTGACCTTCAGAAAGCCTCGACAGACATCTGTCAATGTATGTCTACGTTTTCTTCAGGCCAATCTGGCTCAAGCTCTTGCGTCTCGGTTCACGCGCCAATTTCGGTTTTAGGGTTAAAAGCTGGAGGTTTTAAAGATGATCTGGATGTTTACGAGCTTCACCAACTTCTTTCTGAGGAAGAAAAAAAGAAAACCTTAAAATTGGCCAAGCTCATTCATAAGGATAAATCTTTGAAGAGAATTCTAACACCACGAAAAGAGATTAGAGAGAAGGAGGATCCGGATCAGTTGCTTTAGCGGATTTCTAAATTTTTTTTCATCCAGTGAATAATTTCTGTGATGAAGCGATCAAAATCGGGTAGGCTATTCTGAAGTCGTTCGTAGACTTTATTAAAATTAACCGCCATATATTCATGGACTAGGATATTACGAAAACCTCCAAGTTTTTCAAATCTTTGAGCGAGTGCGAGGGGAATAACATCCACGCGAGCGAGTGCATTGAGAACTAAATCATATCCAACAGCTCTTTCGGAAAAATGACCCACTAGAATATGGTTTCCAATATCAAAAAGAGCTTCTGCGGCAAGATGTAGCCCATGTTCAACGGCCCATCGGTGTGTGGTATCTTTTAAAAGCTCTTCCTTTGACTTTTTCTGAAGAAACGAGAGTTCCTTTAATGTTTCTTGAAGAAAGGCCAATCGTTCTTCAACAACATTATGTCTAAAGACCATTAGCGTTCTCCAAAAAGTAAATCATATTGTAATTTTCGGATATGTTCTGTGTCGAAATATTCCCGATAAACACCCATTTCGAACCGATTAACACAGTCATCACTAACCTTTTGATAGACGAGGAGACCATTGGCGAGCGCTTCATATTTGAGCAAAGATGTTGCATGATTTAATGTGACAATGTCTATTTTTTTAATATCTATTTCTCTCGAAATAGAAGCGGCTAAACGAGCCTCCTCAAAGGGGGTGAGCTCTTCCTGGACAAGAAGGGCAATATCGATATCGCTTTCTGGATGGGTTACGCCAATAACTTGGGATCCAAAGAGATAAGCCAGTTCAATTTTTGAGAATGGCTGGAACAGGAGTTTCCAGATATTTCGGTCGATTTCCATATTTTTAGTATACTCGAAGACGAGCGACAGAAGAATGGAATTCTATATTTTATTTTTTACTTTTTAGAGTAAAAATGTGTCCTAATTAATGGCTTTATATGTTTATATCCTTTTATGGATAATGTTTGGCCGCAATGGATTATTTAAAAATTAAATTTAGTATCAAGAACTAAGGTTGGTATTCATGGAAAGGGTTTTTCGGGAGGGGATAGCGCTTTTTTTGTCTTTTTTCCTCCTTTTCGATCGTTTTTCTATCAGTTTTGGACAGAATTTGTCACCCCAGACCTCTTTCCAGATTCAGAAACCATTCTCTGATCTAAAGCCCTCTTCATTACGAGAGCTGACACTTCCACGTGATATTGGAGAGATTGTTGATCAATCGATTGTTCCAAACCGTCCGATGCTATTTATTATAGAAGATATCCATTGCCAATTTGAAGTTCAGAAGAATATTCGAAAAATATTGGGAATACTTAAAAGACAGCTCGAGGCTGGAAGCTCGAAGCTCGAAGCAAAAGCAAAAACTGGAGAAGTATTTACCTCGAGCCTCGAGCCTTTGGCCTCGAGCGTTTTTTCCTCCAGCCTCGAGCCTCGAGCTGTTTTAATGTCTTTCTCGAAGGAGCCTCAGGTCCCATTGATATGTCATTTTTTACAAGTTTTCCAGATCATCAAGTGCTTGAATCTTTGCAAGAAAAGTTTTTAAAGGATTTAGATGTGACCGGGGCAGAGTCTTTTCTTATGACGGACGAAGCTAAAGGAGCTCAGGGGATTGGAATTGAGGATGTTCAGGCGTATCTGGATAATTTTAAGTGGTTTGGAAAATTATTGGAAGGGAAAGAGCGCTTAAAGAGTGAATGGGAGAAAATAGAAATCATATTGGATCAGCTTGAGAAAAAGATTTATTCATCAGAGTTTCTGTCCTTTCGAGAACTGAAGAAAAAATATGATGAAGGAAAATTAAATCTTGATCAGTATGTAGACTCCTTAGGGGAATTGTACAAAATGAAATTGGGTCAGACTCTTGGAGAGCTTTACCCTCAGATCAGTCAAATGCAATCTGCAAAGAAAATAACACTTTCAATTAATCAAAAAGAGGTTGAGAAGGAATATTTTGAGTTTGTTCAAGCTCTTCAAAAGAAGTTAGTCCAAGAGGATTTTAAGGAGGTCGTTAAAAATATTTTGAATTACCGATCAGAGAAAATAAATGTGGAGGAGCATTATTTATTTTTAAGTCAATATTTAGAACCAGGACAAGAGGAGAGGGTCTCCCCTCTTAAGGTAAGAAGGGTAGGGGGAGTTATGGAAGAAATCAATAACCCCACCGACTCCCCTTATCTTAAGGGGAGGGAAAAACAAGAAGATAAAGAACTCTATCCCAATCTCAAGCTTCTCTTCCAACAAATGGCGCTCACAAAAGATCTTTCATGGGAGAAACTGAAAGAAGAGAGGAAGATTATCAGGTCTTAAAGAGAATTATATCGATGGAGGGGACGAGGGAAGATATTAATAAGCTCGAGGCTCGAAGCTCGAAGCAACAGCAAAAAATAGAGAAGTATTTACCTCGAGCCTCGAGCCAGAAGAGCATCTTTATCAAAAACTTTCTCTCAAACCTTCAAAATATTGCAGCAAATCAAGGGGTGGAATACGAACCTCCAGATTTTGGAGACCTTTTTTCAATTGCTCAAAAATTTTATGCTCAGGTTTTGAAAAGGGATCAGATTTTCTCTGAGAAAATTCTAAAAGAGATAGAGCAAAATCATTTGACCTATGCGGCTTTGGTTGTGGGTGGGTTTCACACGGTGGGTTTTAAGCAAAAATTAAAGGAGGCCAATATGGGCTATTGTGTTATTGCGCCTTATGCAGTTGGAGATGATGGGCGAAGGGGTTATTTTGCAAAGATGAATGATCAAGGAATTATTTTTAAAAAAGCTGGCAGGATGCTTTCCCCACCCTTGCTTGATTTTTTACGTGAGATTGCAGCTCCTTCTTCTGAAGAGGTTCTTAGAAGAATGGCTGTGGCGATGATGCAATCCTACGAAGCATCAGGACGTGTTTTGGATTATCCCTTTTTGAGACGGTGGAGAAAAAGTGCTCAAACGAGAGAGGATCGTAGGATTCTAGAAGCGGCTGCAAATTTCTATCGGCGTTGGGGACTCGGTGGAAGAACACTTCCTGGAGCTAAGCGAGAGAAAGAATTAGGTCGAGTGGGAATAAAGGTACTTAAGTCGTTCGATCGGTATTGGAAAGAATTTAACAAAGTTACCGCTCGTGCGCAAGGTCGGTTTGAGAATAGGGACTGGGAAGGGATGGTCGAGGATACTGAAGATCGAGTTCATTTGTATAATAAATTGCTTGATAGAACTGCAGTGAAAATCCGTGCTCTTTTGGGAGACCTATATCAAGATAAAGATGCATGGGAGTTTTTAAAAGGGATTTTCTATAAACGAGTTTTGGACAGATACGAAGGGGATATGGCTCTCACATTTTTTTATTCGGTGATGAGAAGAATGTTTTTGGGGGATGGTGTCTCTATTGAATATCAAGACGATGGATTTAAGGAGGAGTCTTTGGTTACCAAAACGGCTCCTGTACGACATTATGAACCCAGTGAGAGAGAACCACGTCCTACGGTAGAGCAGATTGTGAGGGACTTGAGTTTTAAAGCCAGATTCTCAAATTTAGAAGGAGATGTAGATTGGATTGTCTAGCAATTGGAAGGACAGCTTAAAAATGGAACAGGTGATTTTGAAATTGAAAAAATAGAGATCTTAGAACCTATGTTTTTTCGTAATACAGAGGCGAATGTTTTTGGAAAAATTTATTTGAAATCCGGAAAAGTATTACCTCTTATACTTGGTTTTATTCATCCTGCAAAAGTTGAACTACTTCAGGAGGTAAGGTCACATCTTGAAAATGGTGATCAATTTGTTCTCCCCAAAGGGATTAAAGGGCGGGCCATGACGGCGTTTACACTCGCTCATTTTCCCTATGTGCTGAAGCTTCATGCAGACACTTCTGATAAAGTTGGGGCAACCCAAGATGTGGTTACTGAAAAGTATGAATTGGTTCGGTTAAGAGATCGTGCAGGTCGATTACCAGGGCCTTTTCGCTATCGAAATTTGGAGTTTGGAAAAAGTAATTTTTCACAAGAAGTTCTTGATGAATTAATCGAGCGTAATCCAAATACTGTTCGAATGGATGGAGATCATGTTCTTTTTGAGAATATTTATCTCCAATACAAGGCAGAACTGGTGACTGAATATTTAAAGCATACGAGTCCTGAAGAGTCTTTGGCGCTGAGTCTCGATTTTGGCGATTTTTTGAAAGATCTTTCGGCTGTAGGGCTTTTCCCGGGAGCTATTAAGGGAGCTAATGCAGGGGTGATTGATGAACGGTTTGTTTATTTTGATTTTGATGAGGTAGATTTTCTTATCGATCCATTAACAGGTCAACCCAACTTTCAGTTTTCTCTTTCTCCAGCGCCAAGGAGTTTTGAAGAGATGACACGTCCTAATTTTATCTGGGTCTCTGTGGTTAATGAAGTGTTCACTGATGAGTTTCTTAGCTTGGTCCCGTCGAGGCATCAGCGTATTTTTAAAGAGATTCATGGTGATGTTTTATCTCCTACTTTTTGGGAAGATAGGATTGAAAGGTTAAAGAAAAGGGAAATCTTTGAGGTTTTTCCTTACCCTTGGGCGAGGAGACGATCTATGGTGGATCCATCTTTTCAAAGAGCCTTTTCTTTAATAGAAAAGCCTGAAATGCCAGAACTTACGAGAGGTATTGAGCAGTGGATCACTTCTCGTTTTCAAGATAATCTTGTTCTTATTCGATATATTTTTAATGAAGATATGAGTGACTCTTCGCTATGGACACTGTCAGAGATTCTGTTAAGTTTTTTTCAGAAACTGGGGTTGGATGAAACTCAAAAGGAACAGGCTATCTCTCGTTTAGCAGAGTTAATTAGCTCAGAAAAGGGAAAGGATTTTAAAGAAGTTGAGTTAGATATTCAAATTATTATGGAATTGATTCCTTTGGGGATTAAAGAAGATGTTGTATGGGGCGCTGCTTCTATGAGTTATTTTACACCAGAGTCTTTCTCAATTGATTTTCGTTCTGGTAAGGTTATTCAAAAACCTTATTGTAGATCTGAAAATTTTGAATTAATTGGTGATGGTATTAAAGTGAAACTTTCTCCCGAAATGACGGGTGTTAAATGTTTAGAGGTTCATCATATTTCCCAATGGCTTAGAGCATTAGGTTATCTAGCATTTCTAAGGGAAATAAGAGAATTAGAATTCAAACTGGAAGATTCCACACAGGGCTATTTGGCTCGAACTGCTCTAGAGTCAAGGCGCAAGCTTTTAATGGAGAAAGCACAGTTACTTAGAAAAAAAATTATTATTTCAGAAGAGCGTTATGAAACATCTACATTCATTGACGGTCACATTGCCCAAGGCTATACCCCTGAAGAACTGACGGCTCTGAAGACGAAGATCAAAGCGGGTTTGCCAGATGTCCCTTCTGAAGAAGTTGGCCTTTTAGATGCCGAGATGAGATATAGGCTTGGAGATGATGCTTACGAGAAAAGCCTTATCGATGATCAGGGCCGGTCTTATCGAATTGTGCTTTTTGATGGAGTGGTAGAAGGTTCTGAGAAATTTCTCTTGGATTGGCGTGAAGGGCCAACACCTAAGGAAGAGAGGGGAATGATTTATGTTGCTCGTGAGATTGTCTCAGCTTGCATTCGTGCAGGACCGAATGTGTTAAGAGATTATCTTTATCATGGGGTCCATTGCGATGAATCTTCCTGGGAACATTATCGAACGATTATCGATCAACAACATCGGGATCTCACAATTTATGGAGGAGGAACCTGGAAAACGCCATCCGGAGAAGGATGGGTTCTGGTTTTTCCTAGCGCTCTGGGGAAATCTTACCGGCCGATGGCTGATCCTCAAAATCCTCAACAGCCTCTATTAGATTCTATGACAAATTTTCCTCGGCCCTATAAAGGAACACTTGGGAAGGTGATCCATGATGTGATTGAAAGTAAGTTAAATTTGAATAGGCAGAGTACGGATTTTTCAAGAGAAATTTTGGCTCAGGTTGCTGAGCGTAAAGAGCCCCTTGTGATTCCGATTGATGTTCGTTGGCTCGAAGAAAAAAATGAAGCGGGTTTGAGGCTTGTTGAGTTTTTAAGGTCTTTACCAAAGGGAAAAATTGATCTTTTCTTTTTTGATTTTAAAAAATCAAAGTATCAACTTGAACGCTTAAGAAAGAAATTGAGTCTTCAAGAAAATGAGGTCGTTTCTTTAAATATTAAGATTAAGCCTAATGGTCATGTTCCCCCTATTGCAGAAAAGGTGGTGGAGGTCGTTCAGGAGCGCTATCAACAAAAATATGGAAGATCTTGTAATCTTGAGCGAGAGGTCCGAGTCATTGGCCACGCAGAATATCGAGCTCTTTATGAAGAAGGTTTTAAGAAAATGAAAATCTTTGGGATTTATGGTTTGTCAGGTACGATGTTTTCTCAGCTTCTTTTGGTGGCCATCTATGGAGATTCCGAGGAATTGCGTGCGGTGATGAAACGGTTGGGGATGGATTTGGATGAGATAAAAACGACAAAAGGGGCTTTAAAATCTCCTCAACACGTCAGGTCTAGTTTAAAGGAAATTGATCGTATTCGGTCGCAAGCCCAGATGAAGGTCAAGGAAATGTAACCCCCAGATAATCAACGGATTGTAATAAAATTATTTTTACTTTTTCAACCGATAATGGGTCTTTATTTATGGCTATTTTTATATTATAGTCTCAACCAAAAATTAAAATGACCAAATTTGTTCATAAATTCATTAGTGTTTTTTTGTGCGTTTCATTCTTATCTTACGATATACAAGTAAGTTACGGACAAAACTCTCCTATAGCTTCCGACTTTGCTCCTTCATTAAACCTGTATCATTCTCATTCTGTAGAGAGTAAGGATTCTGCTCTTTCGTTTCTTGAAGGTTTTAGTATACCGATTACGGTAGGGGAAGTGGTGGAAAAGGAGCTCATTCCAGGACGACCTCTTCTTTTTATCGTTGAAGACATTCACGGTGAAGTTGAGGCTCAGAAGAATATTAGGGGGATATTGGAAATGCTTAAAAGGCAGCTCGAGGCTCGAAGCTCGAAGCTCGAAGCAAAAGCAAAAACTGAAGAAGTATTTACCTCGAGCCTCGAGCCTCGAGCCTCGAACCAAGTATTAGCTTCTAACCGTTTTTACGTTTTTCTCGAAGGCGCAGCAGGTCCTCTTGATTATTCCTTTTTTACAGGATTTCCAGGTCATGAAGTTATGGAGAAAGTCCAAAAAGAGCATTTGGAAAAAGGGGAGATCAGTGGGGGAGAGTCTTTTTTAATGACTGAGGATAACAGACACGTGGGGGGATTTGGCGTCGAAGAAGTGAGTGACTATGTTGAGAATCTTAAATTAATGGGAAAATTTCTGGAAGAGAGAGAATTAGAAGAGAATGCTTTAGAGGATATGGAAGTTTTTCTAAAGAATCTCCGCCATAAAACTTATTCGAAAGAATTGATGGAATTAGTTGAGGAGCGGGAGCAGTATGGGGAAAATAAGATAGAGATGGGGGAATATTTATATCAAATATCAAACATCAAATATCAAAATGACAAATCAAAAATCAAAAATGACCAACCTGTCATTGCGAGCGAAGCGAAGCAATCTCAGTTTTTTCAATATCCAGCTATTCAAAAGTTTCTTAAGTTCCAATTTCTCCAAAAAAAGACAGATCTGAAAGCAGTAGAGAGTGAATATTTAAAATTTCTATCCGAATTAGAAAAGAAACTACCCAAAGAAGCAATGGCAGAAGTAATGAGGCATGTGTTGGAGCATCGATTAGGAAGAATGAGTGATGAGGAGCATTATCTTTATTTGAGACGATATCTAGAA
>JACOUC010000011.1:0-57500 GCA_016178055.1 Chlamydiota bacterium
GCCTCGTCTGCTTCGTCAGACTCGGTCGGCCACGCTCAACATACTGTAAAGTATGCCTCGCATGGCCTCGGTCGTCTTCCTCGCATCCAAAGCGGACTCGGCGCTCTCGCGACGAAATCTGATGAGAAATGCGGGCTAGTAGTCGCCCCATTTATGGGGCCGTCCCTCGCATAAATTTGCCCGATGAATCGGGCGGCTACAAGGGGAACCAGCTGTTGTTACGTCCACATGGTTCGATCCAAAGAGCGGTATTGAATGGCCTCAGAAACATGAGGAGCTTCTATCATTTCACAATTTGCTAAATCTGCAATGGTGCGGGAAACTTTGAGAATGCGATCGTGAGCCCGAGCGCTCATTCCAAGTTCTGTCACAGCCATTTTTAAGAGGTTCTTTCCCTCTGTTTCCAAAACACAGTGCTTACGAATTTCTCTTAAGTTCATCTGCCCATTGGTAAAGATTCCTTTTCTCTTGAATCGGTTTTTTTGGATTTCCCGAGCCTGATCGACTCGTTGGCGGACAACTTCGGAGCTTTCTAGCGCTTGATCATTGGACAGTTCATGGAATTTGACCTCTGGAACCTCGATGTGGATATCGATTCGGTCAAGCAGGGGACCCGAAATTTTTGAACGGTAACGCTGAACTTGAAGGGGAGTGCAACGGCATTCTCGCCTGGGATCAGTAAAATAGCCACAAGGACAAGGATTCATGGCTGCAACCAGCATAAATCTTGCGGGATAGGAGAGTGAGCCCATCGCTCGGGTAATCGTTATGTGGCCATCTTCCAAGGGTTGCCGGAGCACTTCAATGACATTGCGTTTGAATTCTGGAAGCTCATCCAAAAAAAGAACGCCATGATGTGAAAGACTGACCTCTCCCGGTTTAGGAAAAGTTCCACCCCCAACCAAACCGACATCACTGACGGTATGATGGGGAGAGCGAAAGGGGCGGGAAGTGATTAAAGGTTTTTCGGGACTCAGTGTTCCAGCAACACTGTGGATTTTTGTGGTCTCAAGGGCTTCTTCTAGATTCATGGAGGGAAGAATTCCAGCCAATGCCTTTGCAAGCAGGGTTTTCCCTGATCCTGGAGGACCAATCATTAAAAGATGATGAGAGCCTGCTGCTGCAATTTCAAGGGTCCTTTTGGCAAGCGCTTGCCCCTTAATTTCAGAGAGATCAAGATCGGCATATCCGTTTTGTTCAAAAATTTTTTCGGGATGAATTTCACTGTTTTTCAATTCAATTTCATTCGATAAAAAACGGACTGCCTGAGAGAGCGTTTGAAGGGGAAGGGCTTTGATTCCTTGAACAACTGCGGCTTCTTGAATATTTTCTTGAGGGACCAAAACCCCTTTTTTCCCTTGTTTTAATGCGAGAAGAGCCATGGCCAAAACCCCTTTCACGGGCCGAATCTGGCCATCTAAAGCAAGCTCTCCAATCACAAGATAATCCCGAATTTTTTCAGTCATCAGTTGATTGGAAGCGATGAGAATTCCTAAGGCGATGGGAAGATCAAAACTGGGCCCTTCCTTTTTAAGATCTGCTGGGGCAAGATTGACCGTGATCCTTTTAGACGGTTGAGAAAATCCTGAATTTTCAAGAGCGGACTTGACACGATCTCGCGATTCTTTGACAGAAGTATCAGGGAGTCCCACCAAGACCATGGTGGGAAGCCCACGGGTAATATCCACCTCAATCTCGACCGCATAAGCATCCACCCCTAAAATAGCGCTCGAGAAAACTTTTGAAAGCATGATTTGAAAAGCCTTTTTTAAATGATGGTCATCAAAATGAGTTTCGAATCACAAACATCATACATTGCTAGGAGAAATGTTACAAATATTTACAAGCTTTCATTTCTTTTAATTTCTGTGAGGAGTAAAAATTAACGACGTCTATGCTTTTTTGTCAGTTGTGTGTATTCTTGGATAAGCATAGAGTCGTCTAAAGCTGTTTCAAATTGTTTAAGCCATCCCAGAATATATTTTTGATCTAACTTCTTTTGTCTCATGATAATCCCTTCGATATCTTCATGATCTCTTGACCGGGTGGATATGATTTTGTAGATGAGGAGATCTTCGGGTGTACAGATTTTGAGAAATATTCCAGGTTTGACTTTAATTGGAACAGATCGCTCAATGACTTTAACATCAAAGGGTGTTTCTGCGAGCAATAGATCTATTCTGACTCCCTCTGGGCTTTTCAAAAAGATGAGACCTGCTTTTTGGAGGTCTTCTAAAGGGTTTGACGAGAGGAATTGGTAGGGAGCAGCTATCTTGTTGACCAGTTGTTTCGATTGAGAACGGTCAAGGAGTATTTTAAAATCTATGTCTCGAGTGAGTCGAGGTTCTCCCCAAATAGCAATTGCCAATCCTCCGATGACGACGGACTTAATTTTTTTCTCTTGGAGATAGGTTTGAAACTTAAAGGTGATCTGATAGAGATCTTCCACGGCGATTCCTCAACAACAAATTCAATTTTCCGAGTCGTTCTTGGAAATGGGAGAGATAGATTTTTCGTTCATGATGAAAGATCTTTTCCGTTTGATCAAGCAGGGGACGAAAGGTGTTGTAGAGATCAAGAAATTCGCATATTCCTTGATGCACGCTAAGAGATTGTAAGACCTTTTTCTTGTTTTTTTCGTGATAAAGCTGTCCCTGACGCAAGAAGGATAAAGAATGAGAATGAGTACCCATGGATGTATTTTACCATGATTTCTATGCTTAAAATTTAAAAAATAACTAAAATAGATATCCGTCTGCTTCAAAGGCATTTTCAAAATGTTCGATTCTTTGAGGAGAAGAATCTTTTAAATAGACGCTGACGACATCAAAACGATAATCAAAATCTTTGGCCCCGGATTCTTTGATAAATCCAAGAGCTGTACGAATGATTTGTTTTTGTTTTCGTGTATCGACTCTCGATTCAGGTCTTCCAAAATCATTGGAAGCAGCATTTGTTTTGACTTCCACAAAGGTTAATTTTTTTCGATCGAGACAGACCAGATCAATTTCACCTAAGGACGATCGATAATTTCTTTGAAGAATTTTATAACCCTTTTGACGCAGGAATTTTTCTGCGGCTTTTTCGCCTTCTTTTCCCACCTCGATGTTCATCGTTCTATCTTTCGTCTTGGAGTAATTGTTTAACCGGTTCAAAACTTGTACGATGGACAGGACAGGGGCCTTTTTCCTTGAGCATTTCTAAATGAAGTTTGGTTCCATATCCTTTGTGTTGTTTAAAACCATAACCGGGATAACGCTCTTCGTATTCAAGCATTAAATGGTCACGTGTGACCTTGGCGAGAATGGAAGCGGCTCCAATGGAATAACTTAAATCATCTCCCTTTGGAATTCCTTTCTGAGGAAGGGAAAGGCCTGGGATTTTAAAGCCATCGACCAGTACAAATTGAGGGCCAGGTGAGAGTTGACTTAAGGCCATTCTCATGGCTTGGAAACTGGCCTGAAGAATGTTTAATTGGTCGACTATACGCTCATTACAAATGCCAATTCCTTTGAGGATAGAAGGGTCTTCCATTAAGAGATGATAAAGGCGCTCTCGCTTTTGAGGACTTAATTTTTTGGAATCTCGAATGCCTTCAGGACTTTCTTTCTTCTGGAAGATCACTGCAGCTGCTACCACCGGGCCTGCCAGAGGTCCTCTACCTGCTTCATCGACTCCAGCAATCAGGGAAAACCCTTTTTGGAAAAGTTTTCTCTCAAACTGATCTCTGGGTTCCAAGACCACCTCAAGGTTTGTGCGAACAACTATGAAAACGAGTCCATAGTCTATAGTCCATGGTCCATGGAAATAAATAACTCCTTTAAAACTGTCGACCGTTGACTGTGGACCGTAGACTATTTTTATGACTCTATTTTAACCGGAGCCTCACTCTGTGGCACTTCTTTCTGAACATCAGCGATTAAAGTTTTCTTTTCCTTAATCTTAGACTTTTTTCCAACTTTTTCCCGGATGTAATAGAGTTTGGCCCTTCTCACTTCTCCATGGCGAACGACTTCAATTTTTTCAATGCGAGGAGAGGCTAAAGGGAAGGTTCGTTCGACTCCTTCTCCAAAGGAAATTTTTCTCATCGTAAAGGTTTTTGCAATGCCACCCCCATGCCTTCCAATCAAGGTTCCTTCAAAGGGCTGAATTCTTTCCTTTCCCCCTTCAACGATTTTATAAAAAACCTTTAGAATGTCCCCAATTCTAAAATCCGGAAGATCTGTTCGGATCTGTTTTTCATTCAGTTTTTTCATGATATTTGTTTTCATAAGCCTCTATTATAGTAAATCAGGTCTCTTTTGTTGAGTTCTTTTTATTGCTTCTTCATTTCGCCACTTTTTGATTTTTTGATGATCTCCAGTCAAAAGAATTTCTGGGACACTTTCATCTTGAAAGATACGAGGTCGTGTATATTGAGGATATTCTAAAAGTCCCATGGAAAAGGATTCCGTCATAAGAGAATCCGGATTTCCAAGGACTTCAGGAACGAGGCGTACGATAGCGTCTACGACCACGGCTGCGGCCAGAGCCCCGTTGGTTAAAACATAATCTCCAATCGAAATTTCCTCATCCGCGAGTCCTATTTTTACGCGTTCATCAATCCCTTCATAATGTCCACAAATAAAAATAAGATGGGAAAGACGTGAAAATTCCATCGCCTTTGCTTGGGAGAATTTTTCCCCTTGAGGATTGAGAAGAATGATCTTGGACTCGGATGTTTGTACCGACTTTACCGCTTTGAAAATAGGCTCAGCTTTCATCACCATTCCTGAGCCTCCCCCATAGGGGCGATCATCACAGGTTTTGTGTTTATCCGTTGTAAAATCGCGGGGATTCACACAATGAATTTCAAGAAGTCCTTTTTCTTGCCCTTTCTTTAAAATGCTTGAAGAAAAAAAGCCTGCAAGCATTTCTGGAAAAAGAGTGATGATATCGATCTTTAAAGACATTTTTTCTCCATTCAGGAAACAGGGATAAGGAGTTCTTATCTTATCCCTGAATTAAAATAAATTTGAAATTTGAGATTTGAAATTTATTTTTTAATACTGAACCCCTGACTTTTTTAAAAGCGTTTTAACTGTGTCAGAAGGTTGAGCGCCTCTCTTGATCCAGTCAAGCACCCGTTCCTTTTCAACGGTGCAGTTCTCAACCGCTTTTTTCTTAGGATCATACGTTCCTAAAGTTTCAAGAAATTTACCATCTCGAGGGCTTCTTGAGTCTGTTGCAACAATACGGAAGAATGGTTTTTTGAGTGTTCCCATTCTCCTCAGACGAATTTTAACCGACATACTGTTCTCCGTTGTTGATGTTTTTAATTTACAACTCCACTCCAATCTGGAGTTCCTCTTCTTGCTGAAGCTCTGAGACGCGTTCAATCTTTGCGCCGAGAGCCCTCAACTTCTGTTCAATTTTCTCATATCCTCTGTCTAGATGATACACTCGATGGACCTCCGTTTCGCCATCAGCAACCAACCCCGCAAGAATAAGGGCTGCACTGGCTCTGAGATCTGAGGCCATGACTGGGGCCCCGCTCAATTTCTTTCTTCCCACCACAACAGCGCTTGATCCTTCCAGAGAAATCTTGGCTCCTAACCGATTGAGTTCGCTGATATGCATGAATCGTTCAGAATAAATTTTTTCTGTAATCACACTAATCCCTTCCGAAATGGACATCAGTGACATCATCTGGGCCTGCATGTCGGTTGGAAACCCAGGATAAGGAAGTGTAATCACGTCAACCACCTTTAGCGGTTCTTTCCGTGAAACTGTAATTCCATCCACTTCAAATTCAAATTCAGCCCCCGCGTCCTGCAATTTATCAATCACGGCTGACAAATGTCGATATCGTGCATTTTTAACTTTGACAGGACCTCCTGTCATGGCTCCGGCTACAAGGTAAGTTCCAACTTCAATTCGGTCAGGAATAACGGTGTGTTCAGTGCCCTTGAGTTGAGATGAACCTTCAATTTTAATCGTATGAGAACCCGCCCCTTCAATTTTAGCCCCCATTTTCTTTAGGAATTCAGCAAGATCCACGATTTCAGGCTCACAGGCTGCACTTTCAATAAAGGTGATTCCTGGTGTAAGACAGGCTGCCATCATGACATTGGCTGTTCCAAGGACACTAGAACCAAAGCGTCCTCCTAAAAAAATATCTGCGCCTTTCATGAAAGTTCCATCGGCAACGACATAACCATGCTCCACTTGAATTTTAACATTGAGAGCTCGTAACCCTTTAAGATGAAGATCAATGGGACGAGGGCCAATCACACATCCCCCAGGAATGCTGACCACTGCCCGACGTGTTTTCGCTAAGAGGGGACCCAAAAGACAAACCGAGGCCCGCATTTTTCGAACCAATTCATAAGGGGCCTTATTCTCATGCAAATTTTGTGGATCAATCTTAAGAGAAGAAGGCCCGATCCATTCGCACTCGACTCCTAAAAAATTTAAAATTTCGATCATGGTGTTGATATCTTTTAACTGGGGGACATGATGAATAATGGAGGGACTTTCTCCCATCATGGCTGCTGCAAGAATCGGAAGGCAGGCATTTTTTGCCCCGCTTGCCTGAAGTGATCCTTGTAATCTTTCTCCACCTTGAATAACAATCTTGTCCATAGTTTCTACACCATGCTATTGATCTGACAAAATTAAAAATTGACAATTGACAATTGGTAATAAAAATAAATAAATTCCTAAATGATCCATTTTCAATTTTTAATGATTAATTAAGTTTTATTTTTTTATCGCCTTCACAATTCTATCTTTTCCTGATAGATCTTTTAAAATTTCAAAATTTTTAAAATTTCTTGTTTCTAGAATAATCTCTTCCACAATGTCGCTTTGAGCATTTCCTCCAAATTCCATCAAAAAAAGGCCTTCTTTGCTTAAAAGGGAGCTTACATTACTCATCATTTTTCGAATGATTTCGATCCCTTTTTCCCCACCCCAAAGCGCAATGCGAGGCTCAAAAAAACGAACTTCGCGAGGTAAATCGTTCCAATCCTCTTTGGCAACATAGGGTGGATTAGAAACCACCAAATCAAAAGGTTTGCTGCAAAATAATTCTTTTGTGAAATCAGCCTGAGAGGTTTCGATCTGAGAAGAAAGATCATGAAAAGTGATGTTTTCTCTCGCCACCTTTAAAGCTTTCTCAGAAATATCGATTGCCAAAATACGTGAGTTAGGAACATGCTTTGCAATGGCAATGGCGATATTCCCTGAACCGGTTCCCAAATCTAAAATTCGATGCATTTTTTTGGGATGTTGACAAAACCGATGTTGACAAAACCAATGAATAGCTTCTTCCACCAAAATTTCTGTCTCGGGTCTAGGAATTAAACAGTCTGAAGTTATTTTTAGCTTCAATGAAAAAAACTCCACTTCTCCCATTAAATACTGTAACGGAACGCCTTTCACTCTTTCAGCTGCAAGCTCAAAAACCCGATTGCAATTTTCTTGAGATATTTCTTGGTTTCTTTCAATATAAAGTTCGGCTCTCGATTTTAACTTCAGTGTTTCTGCCACAATCCATTCCGCATCAACGTCGCAATCATTCACCTTCCCTTGACTAAGATGGATACGAACTTCATTCAGCAAATTCTGAATTGTTTTAACTTTACAGTCAGTTTTGATCATTGTTGTCATAAACTTTTGTTCATCCAAGTGGATGAGAATTAATAATTCAAAATCCAAAAATCAAAAATCAAAATGACATACTAAAATCCAAAATTTCTAATGCTGCTGCAAGGGATGCATTTAGATTTTCATCATTGTATTAATATAATCATTCAACAACGCTTGAATCATCGGTTCAATTTTACCCTCCATAAATTCCTGGAGGTTATAGAGGGAAAACCCAATTCGATGATCCGTCACTCGATTTTGAGGGAAATTATAGGTTCTGATTTTTTCGCTTCTTTCCCCCGTTCCAATTTGAGATTTTCTTTCTTGAGAAAGTTTGATTTGTTCTTCTAAATCTTGTTTTTCTTTAAGCCGGGCTCGCAAAACGCGAAGCCCCTTGGCCTTATTTTTATGCTGAGATTTCTCATCCTGGCAAGAAATCGTAATCCCGCTTGGGATGTGAAAAATCCGAACGGCAGAATCCGTTGTATTGACACTTTGTCCGCCAGGTCCAGAGGATCGAAAGACATCAATTCTAAGATCCTCTGATTTTATTTCAATTTCTATATCCTCTGCTTCAGGGAGAACAGCAACGGTGACGGTAGAAGTATGAATTCTTCCACTCCCTTCTGTGACGGGAACCCGCTGAACCCGATGAACTCCGCTTTCAAAGCGAAGCTTCCGGTAAGCATCCGGCCCTTCTACCGAAAAAATAATTTCTTTAAACCCTTTTAATCCGGTTGGGCTGCTCGACAAAGGCTCTAATTTCCAACCATGATCCTGAGCATATCGGTCATAAAGCCGAAACAAATCAGCTGCAAAAATGGATGCTTCATCGCCTCCTGCACCTGAGCGAATTTCTACAATGACATTTCTTCCCTCGTTCTTGTCGTGGGGGAGGAGATCCGCTCTGATTTCAAGCTCCAAATCTCCTTTTTGATGTTGAAGGCGCTCCAATTCCCCTTTTAAAAAAGACGTGAGTTCAAGATCAAGATCATTCTTCGGGTCCTTTTGTAAGAGGGTAACCTCTTCAATTTCTTCAAGGACCTTTCTATAGGCTTCCATTTTTCCAACGGTGCCCCTCAAGGAGGCATGCTCTCGAGCGAGCTCCTGATACTTGGACCGATCTAGAAAAACCTTTGAATCTGAAAGGAGCGTTTCCAGCTCCTTCAGTCGTGATTTTGATTCGTCATATCTTTCTAACACAAGCTATTTCTCGTCTTTATAAACTTTCGTTTACCTCTTGTAGTCGCCCGATTTATCGGGCAATCTATGCGTGGCCCCATGAATGGGGCGGCTACTTATTACTTTTTGTTGTATCTTTTTTGAAAGCGTTCGACCCGTCCTGCGGTATCTACAAATTTCTGCTTGCCTGTGAAAAGGGGATGGCATTTTGAACAAATCCCCACCTTTAAATTTTCTTTCGTTGATCGAGTGTGAATGACTTCCCCACAAGCACACGTAATCGTTGTTTCCATGTAAGTGGGATGAATTCCTTCTTTCATAACATCCTCCAAAAGAATAAGTTATATAAAAAATGTCCTTTAAAAAGACTTGAAACCATAGCATAAAATGAGACGTTTAATCAAGCGTTACTGCTGGTGCAGAGTCACGAGAAATTCTGCATTCGTTTTGGTCTTCTTTAACTTTTCGACCAGAAGTTCCATGGCTTCTACGGCGTTCATGGTGTTCAAAGCCCGGCGAAGCATCCAGATTTTCTGAAGCTCATCCGGATGAAAAAGCAACTCTTCTTTTCGCGTTCCAGATTTTTCAATGTCAATTGCAGGGAAAATACGCTTATCGACGAGCCGGCGGTCCAAGGTGATTTCCATATTACCAGTTCCCTTGAATTCTTCAAAAATGACCTCGTCCATTCGGCTTCCCGTATCCACAAGGGCTGTAGCAATAATGGTAATACTTCCTCCCTCTTCAATATTTCGAGCTGTTGCAAAAAAACGCCTGGGTTTATGAAGGGCGTTTGCATCAATACCCCCGGAGAGAATTTTACCGCTATGGGGTTCAAGCGTATTATAAGCACGGGCGAGGCGAGTGATGCTGTCTAAAAGAATGACCACATCGAAGCCATGCTCGACCAATCGCTTGGCCTTTTCAATCACAATTTCAGCCACTTGAACATGACGCTCAGGCGGCTCATCGAAAGTGGAACTGACGACTTCGCCTTTGACCGTTCGTTTCATATCGGTCACTTCCTCAGGACGTTCATCAATCAGAAGAACGATGAGTTTGGTCTCTGGAGAATTGGTTGCGATACTTTTGGCAATTTTCTGGAGAATCATGGTTTTTCCGGTACGGGGTGGGGCAACAATCACACCCCGCTGTCCCTTCCCAATCGGGGATAGAAGATCCATCACCCTCATGGATATATCATTCGAACCATCCTCTAAAAGAAATCGCGATTGAGGATAGAGAGGCGTTAAATTATCGAAAAGAATTTTATCTCTTACCTTTGAAGGACTTTCAAAGTTAATGGCCTCAACCTTTAAAAGCGCAAAATACCGCTCTTTATCTTTAGGGGGTCGGATCTGGCCCGAGACCGTATCTCCTGTCTTTAGATCAAATTTTTTAATCTGAGAGGGAGAAACATAAATATCTTCAGGGCAGGGAAGATAATTATAATTGGGTGATCTTAAAAAACCAAAACCATCTGGAAGGACCTCTAGCACTCCCTCTCCAAACATTAGACCACTCTTTAATGCCTTGGCTTTAAGAATCTCAAAAATCAACTCGTGCTTTTTAAGATTTGCCATTCCCCGAAGGTCTAACTCCTTACCCATTTGATTCAGCTCGGAAACGGTCATCTCCTGCAATTTAGCAATGTCTGTCGTTTCTCCCACAGCATCGGCACGAGAGACCGTATCCTCGTCCAGTATTTCCCTTTCCGAATTTTGTGATCCTTGAGATGTTCTTCCCAGTCTAACCATATTTTTTCTCTCCTTTTATGTTAAAAATTTTAATCAATTCCACCCAAACTTTTTGAGTCTCACTTTTAAGCTCCAACTTTGTTCCTCGATTATGAATGATAAAATTGGCCTTCTTCATCTGAAGTTTTGAATCCATTTGATGCTTCATGCGAAAAAGAACTTGTTGCGGTGAAATCTTTAAATGTCGAGAAGCTCGTTCAATACGTTTTTTTTTAAGGCAAACGACAACAATGACCTTTTTAAAGAAACGTTCCAAATGTTTTTCAAAAAGAAGGGGAATAATGAATATCCCGATCGATGATTTTTCCCCTCTCTCTTCCTGTATCTTTTTCTTAATCTCTCGAATGACAGGAGGATGAATGATTTTTTCCAGTTGGTCCAGTTTCTTTCGATTCTGAAAAACAACCTCAGCTAATTTTTTTGGATCAATCTTTCCTGAAGCTTGGAGAATTTTTTTTCCAAAAGCGTGAAAAATTTTCACTTGAATCTTTTTTTCTTCTAAAACTGTTTTAGCAAGGACATCTGCTTCAAAAACTTGAGCCCCCACACGTTTCAGGTATTGGCCAACCGTACTCTTCCCTGATCCAATTCCTCCGGTTAATCCAACCCAATTCACTTTTCACCTGTATGACTTAAATTCATTCCAAGTTCCGAGATCGTTTTCACGCCTTCTTTGGTAGCGGCAATCGCTTTTTCAGATAAGTTTAAAAGCTTATAAATTTTAGCTAAACGAAAAAAAATCATGAAATCGTTTGGATCAAGGAAAAGGGCTTGGTTGTACTTTTTCTCAGCCTCATCATAAAATTGTTCTTTTAAATACTGATCTCCTTCCTCTTTCAATTTTTGAGCTTGTTCAAGCTCCTGAGGTGAAAGAACCCGATAGATCACGTATTTCGCGTTCTGATAAGTCAGGTCAAATCCTTGAATACGCTTACCATACTCAAAACGGGCTACAGGTGCCTGTAACGGAATTTCAAGTGCATTGGCCATATAGGCCCATGAGTACTTCGATCGATCTTGAAACGTCCCAAGGGCATGCACATAATAATGAACACCATTTTTAATACAGTACTGATAAAAAGCTTTTTCGTTTATTTGAAAGAGCGTCTGGGTAAATTGTTCTATCTTCTCCCGCATATCCCTGGATTCGTATTTGGGGTGGAGTACAATCGCCCTATGGCTATATGCAAGAAAAGAGGGGGATAACCCAAAATTCGCAAGGACCACAGCCTCTTTTCGCGTATGGACCTTAACCCAATGGACTACTCCCTCAAGCTGAGAATAAAGAACGGGTCTTTCAAAACGAGAAAAATCATTTGTAACGTCTTTTGCTTCAAAGAGTAACGTCAGAATTAAACAAGAATTCCAGATCATTTTCGTTCTTTGAAGGCTTGTCCTAAAGGGTGCTGAACCTATGAGGCACGCAAGGAAAAATACCAGAAATACTTCCAACCTTACAAAAGCTAGACTTAATATAAGGAAAGAGAAGAAAAAAAACAAGAGAAAAAATAAGGGCCTATTTTTGGGTGAAAATTGAAGGTCTGATTCTGGAGAGACGTTGAGTTTTCTCCTAAGATCTTTATAAAAAGAATAAATCGCTGCCAAGCCGAGCAAAAAGGCTGGGACAAGACTTTTAAGATGATCAAACGAAAGGGACTGAAGGGCAGGTGTCCAAAGGAGACGGATATCAAAGGGGAGGAGCGAAGGGTTTTCGGGTTTGATGTTTAAAAATTTAATTTTGTAGAATATTAACTCAATCATGTGATTATAAATGGGGAGATAAGGAGATTGCCAGCCCAGAAAGCAGAAAAGGGGTAGGAGTAAAAGGAGAGAGAACCTCTTCCATCTTTTAGAAAAAGGAAGGATCAATCCTAAGGCATAAAGCCCCATCATTCCTGGAGAGAAGAGAAACTGATGATCTTTGAGATAAGGGTGAAAAAAAGCTGTAGGAATGAGAACACATAAATGAATGATCCAAAGAGGATGTCGAAGACGAGGATCTTCATGAGCAAAAAACACATGGCCGATTTCATAAATCATCCATAAAATAAAATAGATTTGGGAACCATCCCAAATTATGAGGGCAAGGCAAAGACTCAAGGCCGCCAATATTTGTTGTAGGATTTTTCTTGCTGGAATGAAGAGCAGGGCAAAATGGAGAAAGAGAAATGGAAGCGCAAAATTTTCTCGGGAGTACTCCATGCCTGTTGACCTGATAACAGAGCAAAAACTAATGCCGTAAATTAAGCTCGAACCCAGGTTTAAGAAGGGATTTCTCGAACTTCGAAAAGTAATTCCAAAAACGAGAAAAATAGAAAGAGAAAGAAAAAAAGATTGAGCCATTTTTAAAAAATGGGCATAGGGAATAGATTTAAAGAATTTTCGATAAAAAAAACCTAATAGATGATCCGGGGTCAGTGAAATTTTTTTGGAAGCCGAAAACCCTTCTGGATATTGGGCTTTACGCTCAAGAGACGCCATATCTTTTCCTTGGGCTACAGCCTCTGAAAAGGTGTAGAGAAATGCCCCCTCTAAGGTGAAAGGGAGTTCGTCTCCATATTTTATATCGATGGCGTGGCGAATCCCAATCCGCAGCCAGACGCATAAAATATAGACGGTGATGAGGGAGAGGATAATGAATAATTTTTTTGAAAGTTTCATATGAATTATAACATAATTAGAAGCTCTGAGACGGGCTCGAAGCTCGAGGCTCAAGGCTCGAGGCAAATACTTCTTCGGTTTTTGCTTTTCCCTCGAGCTTCGAGCCTTGAGCCTCGAGCTGCTTTTAAAGCTCCATCCAATTCTTACCTTGGTTGATATTGATTTTGAGTTTAACGCGTAGGGGAGTGACGTTTTCCATTTTTTCTTTGAGTAAGGATTGAATAGTTCCTTCTTCTTTTTCAGGAACGATGAGAATGAGTTCATCATGAATTTGAAGAGAAATTTTTGAGGATAAGCTATTTTCTTTCAAGGCGTGATGAACATTGATCATGGCTATTTTTATTAAATCGGCAGCGGTCCCTTGAATGGGGGTATTGATGGCCATTCGTTCCGCCAGTTGACGTAGAGAGATTTGAGAACTTTTAAGGTTCGGAAGATAACGCCTTCTTCCAAAAAGGGTCGTAACATAGCCATTTTCTTTGGCCTTTTCTAAAATGAGTTTCAAAAATTCATGAACTTGAGGAAAGCGTTGGTGATAGGCTTCTATAAAATGCTTAGACTCCTCTATGGAAATTCCTAATTCTTTTGAAAGGCCAAAGGTGCCCATTCCATAGATGATTCCAAAATTAATGACTTTAGCCTTCGCTCTCATCTCGTCGGTGATTTTTTCTTCGGCAACACCAAAGATTTCCTGTGCAGTCGAGCGATGAATGTCTTCGTCCATTTCAAAGGCTTGAATCAGTTTAGGGTCTTCAGAAAGATGAGCGAGGACTCTCAGTTCAATCTGAGAATAATCAGCCGAGAGAAGAATATGATGTTCCGGGGCAACAAAGGCCGCTCTAATTTTTTTTCCTAAATGGGATCGAACGGGAATGTTTTGAAGATTGGGGTTGAGGCTTGCAAGACGTCCTGTTTCTGCTGAGGTTTGACTAAAGGTCGTGTGAAGCCGCCCCGTTTTTGGATGAACAAGGGAAGGAAGGGCATCCACATAAGTCGATTTAAGTTTTGAAATTTGGCGATATTCCAGTAGCAAAGGGATGATGGGATGGTGAGAAGTTAATTCGGTGAGGACACTGGCATCGGTTGAATAACCGGTTTTCGTTTTTTTAATGGGAGGAAGTTTCAATTTTTCAAAGAGAATTTTTGAAAGTTCTTTAGAAGAGTGAATATTAAAAGATTCCTCTGCAAAGGTATGAATTTTGAGTTCCAGCTTTTTAAGCAAATTTTGAAATTCATGAGACATTTTTTCAAGTTGAGAAAGTTCTAAGGGAATGCCTGTTTTCTCCATCTCAGCCAAGACCTCAATCAGGGGCATTTCAATTTTACAAAAAAGTTCTGTTTGATCTGATTTTTGGAGCATCGATGACAAAATGGGTTCCAATTCTAGGGAAAGGGCTGCTTCTTGAACGACGCTTTCGGGAGTTTCCACTTCTTGTGCTGCAATATTGGTTTTCAAAAAGAAACTTGCCAACTCTCTAAAATCTTTAAAGTGAGTTGTAGAATTGGCCAAAAAAGCTGCAACTTTAATGTCGAACGTTATTCCTGATAAGGAAAGGTGACTGCTTTCTAAAATGAGACTCTGTCCCTTTAAGTCATAACCTATTTTTTGAATAGAAGCATCTTTTAATAGATGGAAAAATTTTGAAAAATCTCTGTTTTTTTCCTGAAGTGAAAGATAGTAAGCTTTTTGATCAGGGGTCATGACTCCGATCCCTAAAAGAGAAGGTTCAAAAGGAGAAATTTTTTCAAAATGAATAGCCATTCCCATCTTTGGATGTTGTTGGAGCACTTGATTCATTTCGTCTATTTCATGGATATCTTGAGGTCGGATGATGTTGTAAGTAGAGGTTTGGGAAGGGGATGCTTCTCTTAAAAAATCTTTGAATTCAAGCTCTTCAAAAATTCTCAAGAGCTCATCTTGATTTTTAGCTTGGATTTTAGTTTCTTCCCATGAAAACTTGAAGGGAACCTCGAGTGAAAGGGATGCTAAATTTTTGCTTAATTCTGCAATTTTTTGATGTTCGAGGAGAGATGATTTTTTTGTTTTTCCAATGGTAGACCAGTTTTTTTCAAAAATCTCTTCGATGGTTTTAAATTTTTGAAGAAGAGCGGTTGCGGTTTTGGGGCCTACGCCAGGAATTCCGGGAATGTTGTCTGAAGTGTCTCCCACTAACCCCAAAAAATCAGTGATTTGACAAGGGAGGACCCCCCATAATTCCTTTACATCAGGTTCATCTAGAATTTTTTCTTGAGAAGGATCAGGCATGACATGAACATGAGGTTGAATCAGTTGAAGCATGTCTTTATCTGGACTGACAACAAAGACATCAAAAACTGATTTCGCTTTTTCTGCAAGGCTTCCCATCACATCATCTGCCTCAAATCCTGAAATTTCTAAAGTGAGGATTCCAGAGGCTTTAACCAAATTTTTGATCCAGGGGAGTTGAATCACTAGATCATCAGGCATGGGTTTTCGATGAGTTTTATAGTTTTCAAAGGCTTGATGACGAAAAGTAGGTCCCTTGGCATCAAAAACAATGACAAGATGGTCAGGATTTTTTTCATTTATAAATTTTTGAAGAGTTTTTGTAAATCCTAAAATGGCGTGGGTGGCCATGCCTTTGGAGTTTTGTAAGGGGCGGATGGCAAAAAAGGCTCGATAAATGAGGCTTGTCCCATCCAGAATAAAAAATTTTTTTCTAGGTAAATCGTTCATATTTTAGGGTTTTTAGGGTGATAAAATGAGCGTTAATCGATGGAGACAAAATTAATCTTTTTTAGGAAGCCCAGGCTGAAGAGAAGGTTGAGAAGCTAAAGGAGCTTCAGGATTTGTCTTGGGAACCAAGGTTTCACCGGGTTCAAATTGTGTGGGGGCATAAGGATCCCCAGAGGGAGTGACCAACTCGGCGGTCACAAAAATAATCAGGTTCTTCTTGACACTGATCTCACCTTTTTTCTTAAACAAGAGACCTAAGACAGGAATATCCCCTAGAACGGGTATTTTATCATGATAAGCAGTGATTTGATCTCGGATGAGTCCTCCTAATACAACGGTATCGGTATCATTAACGATGACACTGGTTGTCACATTGCGAGAGGCAAAAAGAGGTTGAAGAATAGGATAACCGGGGAGTGTTCGTGTGACTCCATCGGTTCCCAAAAACGTTTGAGTGGGAACTCCGTAATCCAGCCAAGTGACAAATTCACTGACCTCAGGAATAATGGTTAGGTTAATGGTCTTACGATCTGCACCTACATTGGGGGTTACATTGAGGACAATCCCAATATCCCTCGTTTGAAAATTCCCAGGAGAAACAACGGGAGGTGTGGTAACGCTGCCCTGGCTATTGGTGGTTGCAGGAGTGACGTCGTACTGAGTCGGATAGATAAATTCTTGAACAACTTTGATCTGAGCCCTTTGACCATTGACGGTGGTGACCCGTGGACTTGAAAGGACATTGCTTTTGGTCCGCTGGCTCAAGGCATGTAAGATAATTGAAAACTCTGGCCGTGTTAAAATTCCTGAAAAGGCAACAATAGGATTAGCGGAACCCGTTAGGCTTGATGTCACAAAGCCTGTTAACGGATCGGTTGAAAGATATCGAAGATTGCCAGAAAAGGATTGGTCGAGTGTTTTTCCGCCGACTGTTTTGGTCAATCGATCAAACTGGACTCTCTCCAAGGCATTTGCCGGTGTAAGACCTGAATTGGAACTTTCGTTGATGAAAAACTTAAGATCGTCTCTCAATAGCCACTCGAGCCCCATTTCTTCGGCATCCGTATTTTCTAATTCAATAAAACGAGCTGTAATGGCAACTTGATAGGGAGCAATGTCCAACGTTCTTAAAATATCTTCAACAATTTTTAAATTGGTAGGAGTGTTTCGGACAATTAAGGTTCCGGTTCTCTGATCCAAAAAGATTTTGCTTCCGATGGGCCATGGTACACCACTTTGCTCTAGGATGTCTTTGATGGTGATGGTTTCAGCTGCTTCGCTGCCTTCCTCGCCCATCTTCTTCTTCTCTTTCTTTTCTTTTTCAGCTGCACTGACAGAAAAAGAGGTAAAGGCACCTACACCGCTTGAAAGATGATAATAACGTGTTTCAAATTCTTCAGGGGGAATATAGTCTCCAGAGACAACGATAATCGCATAATCTTCAATCATGTAGCGCAGTCCCTTCGCCCTCAAGACGTATCTCAATGCTTCGATCAAGGGGACATCTTTGACGGTAATGGTCACTCGATCAGATTTTTTGGAAAGTTCAGAACTCAACGTCGGAGAAGGGGTTGAGGGTGTTTTACTCTCTAAAGGTTCATTCGGACCCACGGCTTCTTCAGGCACGTTCTCAGCGGGGATTTCTTCAGAAGACAGGGCCTGAAGAACGGACTCATCAACAATGATGTTGACGCCTGAGATTCTAGAAAGATACTTGATGACATCGGAGAGATGGGCATTATTAAAGTTAATGGCTGGAATAATCTGTTCTGTCTGAGCCTCTAAGCGTTTTCGAGCTTCAGAAATCCCGACGGGAACCTTCCAGGCAGGTATAATTTCAAGGGAGATTTTCTCCTTTTTAGGGGGAAGCCACTCTTTTTGAACATCAATCATCCGTGCATCCTCTGTAATGGCTTGCTTCTCTCGCTCAGCCGCCTGGTGGCGATTTTGTAAAAGAATAACGTATTTTCGTGCAGCAACATGGTAGGGATTCAATTCTAAGGCCTGTTCAAATTTTTTCTGGGCTTCTTCAAATTTGCCTTGGGTAATTAAATCTCGACCTTCATCATAAAGATTCCCCGCTTTGACAAAACTAGGATTGACTTGGAGTCTAGTCTTTTCCCTTACAGTCTTTTTGGGCTCTTCGACGATCGGAGTTTGATTTTCTCCTTTATGTAATTGCTGAACGCAGGCTGCTTTATATTTCTCAACACGAGAATTAGTAGGATCTATTGAGAGAGATTGATCAAAAAGACGAATCGCCTCTTCGTATTGTGAGTTTTTATAAAGCTTCATTCCCTCTTTAAAATATTTCTCTCCCTCTTCTTTTTGGAGTGTTTTTAAGGCTTTTTCAGTATTTTGGCTGTCTTCGGCATAGAGAAAGGATACATCTCTCAAAAGGAATAAGGATAAAAGAAGGGTTAATGCCAGAAAGGGAAAGGGGATAAAAAATCGATCGAAAATTTTGTATTTGGAATGGAAAAATTTTTCGTGATCTATTTTTAAAGGTTGGATTTCAGACGTGTCTTTCCTCACTTCAAATGCCCCCCGTTTTTAATAGGCTAGATCAGGTAAAGATGAGTGCTCGGCCTCTCTAGCTTTTTCTGCTTCTTTAAGAAATCAAATCGGATCGTTGTAAAGTAAAGTCTAGCTTTTCTTATCACGAATTATAACTTTGGAGGAAGTGATGTCAAGGACTTTCATCACATCCCCTGTCTTGCTTGAGAATAATAACACAGGTTTTTTTATTCAATCTCTCTGGGCCTCTGGAGAAAATATGGAGAATATGTATTTAAAATTTAAAAATTAAACCTGAATCCAGCACCTGCGATGAACATATCCAACTTTTCATTTTCCAAAATCGCCTGAATTTCTGTATCGGAAGTAGCAACAGTGGCCGTAATATCCATTTGGGCATGAAGATATCTTGCTTCAGCAAAGATGCTCCAATTTTTATTTAAACGATAGAGAAGCCCGCCTCCCGCCTGAATGGCACCGGCATTACCCACATCTACTGAAACAGTGACACCCAAGCTGTCCAAATCAACACCCAAGATGTCATTTAAAATCTCAATGGTTTTTGAAATGTCCAAATCGTAATCATTGAATATCACTCCTCCACCGACGTAAACGTAAGGACTGAAACGGGCTTCTCCCGAAGTCAAATCCAACTTCACATTAAGAAAAAGCGGAACCATCGTGAGCTCTGCGACTTCTTCGCCTTCAAATTTTTCATCGATCTTGGCCCATCCTGTTTCAAATTCAAGACTGGTCCAAGGGCTGACCTCAAACCCGATCCGACTTCCTATGAAAGGGCCTGGCTTTAATTCATCCTTCCCTAATTCCTCGTTCTCATCATCATTCCCTGGGACGATCACCATTGCCTCTGGCTCAAAATAAAAACGTTCCTTTAAAGAATTCTCTTCGGCCCAAACTTTCGAAATTCCCAAACTTATGATGACAGATAACGTCATCATGAATACCCCAGAATATCTCTTCATTATTTCCTCCTTTTCTTTTTGTCCGATTGAATCAGGTCAGACGCCTCGATATGAACCTCTCCCTCTCCAGGCTCCAGCTTAACCAAAAGCGATGTCGTCTCTAAATCATTCATAGAACCACTAACTGCATCCACAGCCATCCCAGCTACTGTCCCTATCCCCAAAGTCCACCATCCTACAGTTGCGGTATTGGTAAAAAAGGAGGCGCCCATATCTCCTCCACTGGGGCGTGAGCGAAGGTGAACAACTGCTCGCTTATAACCGGGCTTCTCAATATAGATCACATGATCCTGGGAACGATGTAAGCTCAAACTGCCCGGCGTCTCGATTGTTTGTCCACTGCACTTGACGATAGCACCGGCAGGATCCGTATGAACCTGTACCTCAAGCGTTTCATGGCTTGCCCTCATCATCGTCGCACAACCAGGTGATGAAAAAAGCACCGCTAAAATAAGTGCCTTCTGTGACCAATGCATTACGCCTTCTCTCATTAGAACTTTATCCTCAGTCCGCCCCCAAAAATGCCTGTGTGCAGCTCTTGCTCGTCCTCGAATGTCTCGACATCAGAATCAATCACAAAAGTTTCTGTCAGATCGGCTTCAGCAAAAAGGATGCGCCACTCCAGAAATGCAGCAATATTTTCAGTAAAATGATAAAGGATCCCCGCACCAAACTGAGCAGCAAGGGCATTGTCAATATCGGCCGAAACGCTCACCTCCCCAATCGTCTCGTCATCGATATCTGGGAAAACCACACCTAGGCCTCCAAAAAAGTACGGGTCAAGATTTCCAGACCTTACGTGAAGTCTGATGTTGGTCAATACCGTGACCATGGAAACGTCACCCAATACAGAATCACTTTCAAAATTTGCATACCCTGACTCCACATCTAGAGAAAAGTGGGAACTTAAGTCATATCCAAGTCGTCCACTGGAATAGATAGCCACGTCTAACGAATCATCCCGAGGAATAGCCCCCGATACTTGACCTTCCACGTAAAAATGATGCTTGTCTATTTCATTCGCCCAGCTTCCCTGCGCCACGAAGATCAATGATGCCACAACCCCGATTTTCCAAATATAGTCCTTCATCGCTTTCTTCCCCCCTTTCAAATTTTATGTAAGCTAATAAATTTTTAACAACTCTCAATCGCTTTTTCCCTTACTCGCAACATCTAGCCCGGATTTCTCATCAGATTTCTTGAGCTCGACCGCCCGAGTCCGCTTTGGAGGGGAGGTTGCACGACCGAGGCCATGTGAGGCGTACTTTACAGTACGTTGAGGAGGGCTAGACCTGAGTTTGCACCCAGAGACGAGGCGGAATTGGCGCTCTGAGTAGAAATGTGATGAGAAATTCGGGCTAGCTTCCTTTATTGCAATGGTACAACTTTCAAAGGTCACAAAGTTCAAACCTCGCAGCCATTAACTGAATTTTTAATAAGCCCTCCCTTCCTAAGATTGTCAAAAGACAAAGATAAGCATCTTAATTCTTGTCTCACGATCGTTTTAGAAAATTTAGATACTCAAAAAGTCCTTTTTTTTTTAAAGGAATAGATCGTCAGCCAAGATGTCACCAAAACAATTCAATTTTCAAAGAGCAAACTGTCATAAAATTTATGACGTATGTTTAGTAAATCAATGAATCAATGAACGTCCCCTTTTCATTGCAACGTGTAGCTTCTCTTATCACGTGAAACTATAACTTTGGAGGAAGTGATGTCAAGGACTTTGTAGGAATTAATTTGGCTCCCTGCATGAACTTGATAACGTTTTCCAGTCGAAGAATCCTCGATGATGGCATAGAGTTCCTTTTCAAAGGAAGGATGTCCCACGACTAATTTGATGGGGTTTTCTTCTTTCTTTTGAATTTTGATGTGAGAGGTATCCAAGATTTCGTCCGCATTAATTTGAGGGTTAAATTTCTTTTCGCTTTCTTCAGAAAATTCGATGATTTTATAGCCTCTGATTTCTTGATCTATTTTTAAAAAGGCTGTTTGCCTTCCCCAGTTGATTTGGATTTGAAAACTTCCGTCAGGGAGTTTGATGTATCCAAAAAAGTTTACCCGAATCCCCTGTTTGAAAATTTTAAGCAGTTTTAATTTAATTAAACCTGGGAAGCTGTTGGGATCGGTTGGATCTGATCCTCCGATGTATTCGTCAAGATTGGAATAATGGTCCTCATCCTTATCCGACTTGGCATCCTTTAAATCGGTGGGGTCTAGATTATAGCGGATTTCCCATTCATCCGGCATTCCATCCTGGTCCGTGTCCAATTTTCCAGAGGCCCATTTTTCGTGCTGAAGCGTTTCTTCACGGGATTTTGAGAAAATATCCCGCAAGTCCTTTTCTGAAAGATGGATCGATTCTTGAACCGTTGTGAGAATACTTTCGTATTCCTCGGAAGAAGGGATGTTTAAAGTGGGACTTTGCTTTGGATTTGCAATTGTAAAATCAATCGGGGCCTCGCGGCTCATTTCATGAATAATGGAAGTGGTGGCTCGGACCACTGTAAAAGCCCACACGAGTATCAGTATGACCAATAAAATTTTTTCAGCATGACCGAGGATCATCTTTTTTACAATTTCAAGGAAATGGAGTTTCATGATTCCTGCCTTCTTCTTAACCGGATGGCATCGATTTGAATCAAAATGGATAGACCCCCATTTTTCTGAGATTCCATATCAATTTTTCTGACAATAAATAGATAGCTTGAGGCATAGATCTTTTGGAGAAATGCCCTAAGGCTAGAGAGAGACCCTTGGACTGCGATTTCGAAAGACAGCATTTGGTACATCACTCGATTGGAGGCGAGAGTGATCTCGGGGCTTTCTTTACGAGTCATTTGTTCAATAGAACTCACCCGTGATTCAATTAAAAAATTGACCAGTGTTTTAATGGCATCAAACTGGAGCGTCAAGAGAGGGACCTCTTTAGGTTGTGGAATATTTCCGCCTTCAAATTCAGAAAAACCCAGGGCATGAGGGATTCTGATATTCCAGAGATTCGCACGTTCAACGAGAAGTTGTTGTGTCTTGAGGAGATCCTCTTTAAATTCCAAAGGAGAAAGGTTAAGAGGGGGAACCCTTGCGGTATCTAGAAGAAGAAGGAGGTCGTCATATTTTCTTTTCACATCATCAAATTGTCGGCTGAATTTTGCAACATGGGTCTGAGTGAGAGGGATGGGACTGGTGGAGACGAGGCGCTGAACTTCCTGGGCTTGCTTTTCAAGTTTTATTTCATTTTGGGCTTTTGAAGAGAGTGCATGACGAAAGAGGAGTAAGCCTAACAAAAATAAGAGAACGCATCCAGTGAGGGTGATTGCAAAAGGGGACTTCAAAAATAGGCGGGGTTGAATCGATAGATTCATTTTCATTCTTGAACCTCTGCTTGAATGACAAAATCTCGGATTCCCTGAGAAGGCGGATTAGCAGAGCGGATTTGAACACCCTCAAAAAGTGAGGATTTTTCGAGAAGGTCTCTAAAATCTGCAACATCTTTATAAGTTCCAGTTGTTTTACAATAGAGCGTTAAAAGTAAAATTCCGGGTCGAGCGCCTTTGGATTTTTCAGGGGGCTTTGTATTGGGTTTTTGAATGGTGGAGCTGTTGAGTTTTTCTAGCCAAATGTTGCCTGGAATGTTGTTTTGCAAATCCAATAGAATTTTATTCCAAAGAACCCGTTCTCCAACAAGTTTTTTAACCTCTCGGATTTGGGTTGAGTAAAGATTGCTTCCATTCTCGAGTGTTTTGATTTGAGTTGAATAGGATTCAAGTTCTTTTTGAGTTGACGCCAGATGGCTTATTTTTTCTCCTTTAAGTTTCCCCAGTTGATGTTGGTAAAAAATTTGACAAGTCAGGATCAAAAGGATGACAGCTGCACATAAAATAAAATGTTCTTTCTTGCGGGCTGCGGCTCTTTGAAAGAGATAGCCTTTAGGCAAAAGATTCATTTCAACAACGGTTCTTTTCAAGGATCGTAAAGCCATCCCAATAATGCCTGTGAAGAAAAGAGAATTTTTTTCTGACTCTTTCCCTGGCGTATATTCTATCGATGGGTTGTTGAGGGGATTGAGAAATTCTATGGGAAGAGAGAATTTTTTTGAGAGGGCTCTTTCCAAATCCTTAATTTGTGAACTTCCTCCACATAAATACATTTTTGAGATATTTCCAGAACTAAATTGGGCGTTATAAAATCCTAAAGAACGGGAAATCTCGGCAACCAGTCGAGTGTAGATACGACTCATGGCGTTATAGAGACCTAGTTCAATGATAGAGGCTTCATCTGTTTTCGAAAGAGAACCCTTGGCCCATTTGAGGTTCTCTGCCTCTTGAAATTCTAGTTTGAGCTCCTTTTGTATTTCCTGGGTAAAGTGGTCTCCTCCAATCGGAATCGTTCGTATCCAGGCTGTTTGAGGAGCGAGGATGACCAAATGGGTTGATCGAGCGCCTAAGTCCAGAAGACCTAAAGTGAGATGAGGGGACTCTAGCATTTGAGAAATGGCATGATAGGCGGCAATGGGCGCAGCCTCAATGAGTTCTACTTGCAAATGATAGGTGTTTAACTCTGAGAGGAGCGCTTGGACGATTTCCAGACGAATGGCGGCCAGAAGCACGTGCAAATGTTCTTCGTCGGGACTTCCAAGGACTTGATAATCCCAAAGTACCTCTTCAAGAGGAAAGGGAATTTGCTGCTGCGCTTCATATTGAACAATTTGATGAATTTTGGTGCTCTCGAGCTGAGGAAGCTTGAGGAGTCGGCAAAAACTTAAAGAGCCCGGTAAAGAAATATAAATTTGGGCAAAACGGGGATTGACGTGAAACGCATCAAACATTTCTTTCATCTTGTGGATTACGAGGGGCACAGACTGAAGAAAATTATCGGACAGAAGAAAATCAACTTTTTCGACTCGAGTCTCTAAAAGAGATAGTTTCCTTCCTTTTTTAGTGAAAGAAGCCGCTTTAAAATTCTGACTTCCGAAATCAAAGAAAATATAAACTTTTTTTGTCATAATTGTTTAATTCTGCTAGCCAGTTCGTCAGTTTACCCGTTGGTCAATTTTGTTTTTGCTTTTTTCTTTAAACTTTAAACTTTGAACTTTGAACTGTTATATTTCCGTATCTTCATATTTTTCAGCATCGTTCAGAAAGAATGGAGTCTCGAAACTTTTTTTCAACAAACCTTTTCGAATAGAAGCGGTTTTCCACCATTCTTGATGGGTTGTGCTGGGCCATTGACGGGTGTCTTCGATTTTTCCAGCTGAAGATCCTTGAATGGCAATTTTGTGAATGGATCTAAATCGCTCGAGGGTAGTGGGGTGAAGGTAAAATACGGCCTTGTGAGAATGCTTTCTAGAGAGATTAATTTGCTTTAAAGTCCCTTTTAAAATAACTTCATCATCCATGAGAACATAAATATCAAGATCGACTTCATCGGTCCAGTCCGGGAAGCTTTGATATTCAACTTCAATTCTTGCCCACTCTCCTAAATGAGAAGGAGTGGAAAGCCCTGCAAGTCCTCGTGCTTCATACCCCCCAAAGCCTCCTTGACTACTTCCGAGATAATCCACATTGATTTTCTTTATTTCTAAAATAGATTCAGAGTTTGAGGTGTGTTTTGTTGAATAATAGGATGCAAAGGTAGAGGAAGAAACCGTTCCTATGAGAAAGGACAGTAAAATAATAATGATAGAGCGTATATTTGCTGAGGGCATCATTACAAAAATCTTATAACAGCCGTGAGAACAGTGTCAAAGAATTTCATTGCGGTCTTGTGTTCAATAAATATTTAAGAAATATTGACATGGATATTAAAATTTAGTATAAATGAAAATGAAGTTTAATAGAGGATATGATATGAGGTCGATCACCACAAGTTTTTCGCTTCCTGAACTTCTTGAAAAAGAGCTTGAGAAGGAAGCCCGCAAGGAGCATCGCACGAAGAGTGGACTCATTCAGGAGGCCCTACGTTATTATCTTGAGAATAAGCGCTGGAAGAAGCTGCAGCAAGATATTGCGTTCAGGGCGGATCGGATGGGCATAACGGGGGAAGAAAGCGTTGAACGTCTTATGGATCAGGTGCGTGAGTGAAGGTTGTTTGTGATACGAATATTTTGATTTCGGCTTTACTCTTTCCAGGGGGTCCTCCAGATCATGTGATCAGTCTTGCTCGTCTGAAAGAAATTACTTTATGCCTTTCCCCAGATATTTTTTCTGAATTTAAAAAAGTTTTGATGGTTAAATTCAAATACTCAGAAGGGGAGACTGAAAAATTTCTCGATCGATTGACGAACATGTCGAATTTGGTCTATCCCCGTGAGAGAATTCAAGTCATTCACAGAGTAGAGCAGGACAATCGTATTTTAGAATGTGCCCTGGAAGCCGAAGCAGATTTTCTAATCTCCGGGGATAAAAAAGATATTTTACCTCTTAAAAAGATTGGGAAAACTATTATTATTTCTGCAGCTGAATTTTTAGAATATTACAGAAGACATTGAAAATAAATATGCCTAAGTCACCAGAGACAGAAACAACAAAATATTTAGAGGAGAGAATTCAAAAGCTCTACGGGCTCATTGAGGCGAGTACCCTGGTCATTTCCACTCTTCAAATTGATGAAGTCCTTCATTTGGTTATGGAAATTGCCAAACGGGTTGTGGATGCCCAGGCCTCAAGCCTTCTGATCTTGGATTCTAAGACTGGGCTTTTGGGATATGAGGTAGCTTTGGGTGAAAAAGGCGAAGAGGTAAAGGGAAAATTTTCTTTGAAGCTGGGACAGGGGATCGCGGGCTGGGTTGCCCAGTCGGGAAAGCCTTTGCTCGTTCCCGATGTTGAAAAAGATGACCGATTTTTTAAGGGGTCTGATCAAACGACGGGATTCAGGACTCGATCGATTCTTTGTGTTCCGATGTTGGTTCAAGATCAGGTGACGGGCGTGATTGAGGTCATTAACTCTAATCATGGAGGACCCTTTACCCAAGACGATTTGGAGCTTCTGAGTGCCTTCTCAAGTCTTGCCGCGATTGCGATTGAAAACGCTCGTCTGACTCAGAAAAAACTGGAACAGCAGGCGCTCGAACAAGAATTGGAAATTGCTCATCAGATTCAGGATAATTTTTTAAAGAGGGAATTTCCTCTACTTAAGCGCATTGAGGCCTATGCCAAATTAAGATCTGCCCATGAAATTGGAGGAGATTTTTACGATTTTGTGAATCTGGGTCAAAATCGCTGGGGATTTTTAATTGGAGATGTCACCGGTCGTGGAGTTCCTGCGGCGCTCTATATGATGAGGACTTTAACTGAGTTTCGCATGGAGGCCTTTTCAGATTTTGAAATTTCTAAAATACTTGAGCGTTTAAATGACCGTTTGGTCAAAAAATCTACAATGGGAATGTTTGTGACCCTGGCTTATTTAAGGATTGATACGAAGACGGGAAGGGCTGCTCTTACCAATGCAGGTCATTTGCCCCTTCATATTTATAGAGCTAAAAACCGGAAAATCGAACGGGTCATGGGAGAGGGAGGTCTCGCTCTGGGAATTATTCATCACTCGAAAATTCCGATGGAAGAAGTAACCCTTGAAAAAGGCGATATGGTGATTATGATTACAGATGGTCTGATTGAAGCAAAAAATCCCAAGGGGAAAGAATTTGGATGGGAAAAGTTCGAGGAGTTTTTTAACGATGAATCTCCGGCTTCTCCTCAGGAAGTGGCAGAGGGCCTTTTTCTCAAACTCGATCGTTTTTGCGGCCATTTTGCGATTCCGGATGATGTGACAGTGGTAGCAGTGAAATATAAGGGGTAAAAAATCAAATATCAAATATCAAAAATCAAAATTGTGGTAGAGATTTATGAAAAATTTTTGAAACGAATCAATCTTTGAATTTTAATTTTTAAATTTGACTTGTGATCATCCATAGAAATTGCATGTATCCTGTGAGGTTTGGGAACCATTTTAGATTTTGATTTGTCATTTTGATATTTAATTTTTGATTTTTGATATTTTGAAGAGAAAGGTTTTCAATTCTCATGAATTCGATTAGAATAGATTTTCAAAGTGATCCTCGATGGCTTTGTTTTGTACGAGGGATGGTGAGAGAAGTTGCGAGTGCCTTTGGCCTTTCTCGAAAAGGTATTCAGAATGTGACCTTAGCGGTTGATGAGGCCTGTACTAATATTATGAGGCATGGTTATAACGGCCAGTTGAATCAGTCCATCAGTCTTGAATGTAAAATAAAAAAAGGTTTGTTGGAAATCCTCTTAAAAGACAAGGGTAAAGCCATTGATTTAAAAAAAATGAAGTCCCGCTCTTTAGAACAGGTTCGGCCGGGGGGGCTTGGACTCTTTTTTATACAGCAAATGATGGATGAAGTTATTTTTAAAAGGTCCAATGGGATGAATATTTTAAGGATGGTTAAATATGGCAAAAAGAAGTGAAATTGAAATCTTAACACGTGAAGTAGACCAGGCCTGGATTGTCGATTTGGGTGGAGAAATTGACCTTTATCAATCGCCACAGGTGCGTAAAAAATTTGAGGGAGTCTTGGCAAAAAATCCTAAACGCCTTTTAGTCAATCTCACCAAAGTTTCTTACATGGATAGTTCGGGGTTGGCAACTTTGGTGGAGGTTTTTCAGATTACAAAGAAAAAGGGAATCGTTTTTGGACTTTTTGGTATGAACACAACGCTTAAAGGCCTTTTTGAAATTACACGTTTAGAAAAAGTTTTTTCCATTTATCCAGAAGAGGCCCAGGCCTTGAAGGGTCTTTAAAATCATGATCAATCTTGCCCTCCGTCATTTGGAAAGCATGCTGTTTCTCATTGCAAATACCTTTTATTGGCTCACGATTGGAGCCTGGCAAAAGAAAAGTTATCGTGTCAAAGAAGTTATCAAACAGATGTTAGATGGCGGGGTGCGTTCCATCACGATTGTCTCCCTTGTTTCCTTTTTTCTTGGCCTGACCTTAGCGATGCTAACTTCCTATCAATTGAAAAAATTGGGAGGAGAAATCTTGGTGGCAGGATTGGTCGGCGTTTCCTTTACTCGAGAATTAGGCCCCCTGATTACGGCGATTGTAGTAGCGGGCCGGGTAGGGGCTGGAATTGCGGCTGAGATAGGGACCATGAAAGTTTCTGAGGAAATAGAGGCTTTAGAGACCATGGGGGTTCATCCGACGAGATATTTGGTGGTTCCCCGGTTTTTAGCCCTGACGCTGATGGTTCCCTGTCTTTCTATTCTTGCCAATATGATTGGAATGATCGGCGGCTATATGATTGGCCATTTTAGTTTAGGGATCGACGCTTCATATTATTATTCACGAACTTTTGAAGCCCTTGTCATCAAAGACATTCAAACCGGACTCATTAAAAGTTTTTCCTTTGGCGCCCTTATCAGTTTTGTGGGCTGTTATCAGGGTCTAACCGTTAAGGGAGGGGCGGAGGGAGTGGGACGAGCGACTACCTTGTCGGTGGTTTGTTCTATCATTTTAGTGATTGTGGTGGATTGCGTGTGGAACGCAGTATTTTATTTTTTGTAAATAAACCGAGAACTCGTTAATTTAAAATCCAAAAATCAAAATGCAAAATGACATATTAAAATCCAAAATTTCAAATGCTATTGCAATGGAAATATTTTAAGTTTTACATTGTCATTTTGATTTTTGATGTTTGATTTTTGGACTTTCATTGTTGGAAAATATGGATCCAGTTATTCAGGTTGAAAATGTTGTGAAAAGTTTTGGACCCCGTCGGGTTCTGGATGAAGTGAATTTTTCCATTGAGAAAGGAAAAATTCTTGTCATTCTTGGAATGAGCGGCTGCGGAAAAAGCACCCTCCTTAAACATTTGGTAGGGACCTTGCGGCCGGATTCAGGTGAAATATGGCTTTTGGGTCAGGATATTTCAAGGATGAAGCAATCGGATCTTGATCAATTAAGAAAAAAAATTGGAATTTTATATCAAAGTGCAGCGCTCTTTAATTCCATGACTGTGGGAGGAAATGTTGCCTTTCCTTTGAAGGAGCATACTGCCCTCAATGACAAAATCATTCAGATTATGATTCGAATTAAATTGGAACTGGTGGGTTTGAGCGGGTTTGAGGATTTGATGCCTGCTCAAATCAGTGGGGGAATGAAAAAACGGGTTGGAATTGCCCGGGCTCTTGCCCTCGATCCAGAACTTGTTTTTTATGATGAGCCAGGCGCGGGTTTGGATCCAGTGACCTTGGCTGTGATTGATCAATTGATTTTAGATCTAAGTCGAAAATTGGGGATTACCTCTGTTGTGGTGACTCATGAAATTCAATCGGCCTTTCGCATTGCCGATCAAATGGTGATGATGCATGGAGGAAAGGTCATTGCTGAAGGCTCCCCGGACCAGATTCGATCCTCATCTAATCCGATTGTGCAACAATTTATTAAGGGTGAAGCCGAAGGTCCGATTCCGATGAAGCGAGATAGCAGCGAGTATTTGAAAAGTTTGGCAGGGTGAGAACTGTTTTTAAGAAAGGTAAATTCAATGGAATATTTTAAGTCAGGTATTAAGGTTGCCATTTTGTTTTTAGTGTCCTGTGCCCTCTTAGCCTATTTTTTTATTCATGCAGGGCAGGTTCGTGTGGCGGGAGAAACGCATGAGTTTAAAATCCTTTTTTCTTCAGTGGGAAATTTAAAGGAAGACTCCCCTGTGACTTATTCAGGTTTTAAAGTGGGGCAAGTGATTCAAATTCGTCCTCTTTCTCCTGAAGAGAGGAGAAAGTACGCCCGAGATGTTGAGGTCTTGATTTCGGTGAGTAAAGACATTGTGATTCATAAGGATTCAGTAGCTCAGGTTCTTTCTATGGGATTTCTGGGGGAAAAATATGTTGAGGTGAGCCCAGGCGGAATCGATGCCGAGGCTATACCGCCTGGAAGCACCATTTCTGGATTTACTCCCAAGGAGCTGACGGAGGTGATTCAACATTTTGCAGAGGAACTGGACCAAATGATTCCCAAGATCAAGGACACTTTGGAAAAGGTTCATTCCTCAGTGGATCGTGTGAACGATATTGTTCAAGAAATTGCGAATGAACGGAAAATTCAAGCGCTTCTGGAAGGGGCCCAGGAAGCTACCAGGCGGATTAATGAGATATTAGAAGAGAATCGTAAAGAAATTAAGGCGACGATGGAGAATGCGGCCAATCTTTCGGGGGAATTGAAAGATCAACTTCATATTGCATACCCAAAAATTCAGAATGCTCTTGATCAAATGAATAAAGCTGTCGAAAATTTAGATGGAGTTCTTGCTGATGCCCGATCTTTGGTAAAAACAAATACGCCGGGAATCGATCGCATCATTAAAAATCTAGAAGAGGCTTCAGAACACGCAAAAGCATTTTTGAAGACCCTAAAAGAAGAGCCCTGGAGATTATTGTCTAAGCCAAGACCTGCCCCTGTTAATCAGGGCCCCAAACGAGGATTTTCGCTTTACTCTGCGAAAAAAAGTTCTGAATCTGGATCAAAGGAGGGAAAATAGCATTTAGGAAAATAAAAATAACATTCTTTTTTTCTAAGGTCTATTTTTGTTGTTCTTATAAATTCAAAATCCAAAAATCAAAATGCAAAATGACAAATCAAAAATCAAAATTTTTCACAGACCTGGACATAAGATGCGTTTTGGATTCTAATCTGTCATTTTGATTTTTGATGTTTGATTTTTGGATTTTCATTAAAAAATTCTTTCGGTCGGCTGAATGAAAGGTGATGAAGATTTGGAAATTCTTTCCTGAGGATTTTCAAAAGGGTGGTAAGTCCTAAAATATTTCCTTTGCGTTTGGGTAAGGCCAGTAGGTATTGATCCGGATCGATGGCAAGATTTCTCCATTGAATAGCGTTAATTTTTGTTTGATGAATAAAAGTAATCAGGGCCTTGGCCTCCTCTTCTCGATCGGTCACTCCAGGAAAGGTGAGAAGATTAATAGATATTGCGAGTCCGTTCTCTCGAGCGATATGAGCTGTTTCAACCACTTCTTTAAAATCATAACCCCGAGGCTGATAGTAAGCCGCATAAGTTTCTGGAATAGCGCTATTCATACTGATTCTCACCGATTCAAGACCGGCCTGACAGAGTTTAAGAAAATCGTGAGGGCGGCTTGCATTGGTATTTAAATTCAAGGTTCCAAACGAAGTTCTTAATCGGATTTCTTTAAGTGCTTTTTCAATCGTGTTGCTGACCAAAAGGGGTTCCCCTTCACAACCTTGTCCAAAGGAAAGAATGGCGTCTTCAGATTTTTCAAGGTGGGATAAGGCAATGGGCAGAACTTCTTCTAAATAAGGGGCAAAATTGATTCTTTGGTGACTGGAAGGGGGGAGTTCTTCAGGTTGTAAGCTAATACAGCCCACACATTGGGCATTGCAGGCGGGGGAGACCGGTAGGGCTCCTTCCCAGCGTTCATAAAAAATATTTTGGGCGGTGTTGCAATGATATTCCGAGGCGCAGAGGGCCAGTTGTTTGAGAATGCGATTTTGAGGTTCTTTGGAAAGACGCCTTTCAATTTTTACGAGAAGCCCGGGGGTATTGTAATGATGATTCTCCCACCGATCCGAAGAATCGATTCTAATCGCCGCACCCATTACATTTTTCTTTGAGCGACCGATGGCGGCATAGGCCCATTGAGGGAGAAAATCTTTTTGAACCGGAGCTGTTGCAGGAAGAAGGGTTCTTAAATATCCGATGGGAAGAATAGCTCCTGCCGTTAAATTTTCTTTTTCTGACGAAGTTGGATCTAGTTGAGGTTTTTTTAAATTTTGATTCCAAAGGATAGGAATTCTTTTGGGAAGAAAAGTAACTTGGGTGTTGGTGGGTAAGTCGATGAGTTCCTCTTCTAGGGGAAGACGGTAGAGATCTCCTGAGCGACCGGTCATCAAAAAACCGGGTCGCTCGAAGATATCTCCTTTGGAATTTGCTGTTACTGCGTTCATGTTCATGATGTTGTTATAAATTTAAAATTCAAAAATCAAAATGCAAAATGACATACTAAAATCCAAAAATTTCTAATGCGATTGCAAGGGAGATATTTTAAATTTTGATTTGTCCGACAAGATTTTTGATGTTTGATTTTTGGATTTCCTAAGTTGTCCCCTGCTCATTATTAATTTGCATAAAATTCAAAGGGGACTTATATTATCACACTTCTGAAAGGGATGGTGGAACAATGCAAGCAGGCGATTTAAGACCCGGGATGGCCATTATGTTTAATGGCCAGATCCATAAAGTGGAAGAGTTTCAACACGTGACGCCTGGAAACTGGCGGGCCATGATTCAGACAACTTTGAGAAGTCTCAAAACTGGTAAGGCCGTTAAAAATAGATTCAGACCTCAAGATAATGTAGAGGAAGTATTTCTAGAACCCAAACCTTGCCAATATTTGTACCATGATCAAGGGCTGTATTATTTTCTAGATTTAGAAGATTATCAAAACCATTCTGTTTCAAGTGAGATTATAGGGGAAAGGTCCCATTATCTTGCTGAGAATTTAGAGGTTAAGCTTTTGATTCATGATGGAGTTGTGATTGATGCCGAATTACCCACCAGCGTGATTCTTAAAATTACCCAGACAGAACCGGGAAGCCGTGGAGATACCGTGACCAATGTCATGAAAATGGCTACGGTTGAAACGGGTTACCAAATTCAAGTCCCCATTTTCATCAAGGAAGGAGAAGCCGTGAAAGTGGACACTCGAACGGGCCAATATTTGGGAAGAAGCTAATAAATAAATTTCGGATTGCGAATGGCGCATTTCGGATTGTTAAAAACAAGAAATTTTTTTAAATTAATATTTATTCCTAAAATCCGAAATTCGAGATCCGAAATCCGAAATTACTTTATTTTTTATTTTTCCCTTGCCTATCTTTTTCAGAGTGATATGATCACCAGGTTCACTCACTTCTATGGGAGCGGTATGTGGATAACCTGTGGATTGTGAGTGGAAAACTTATCCAAATTTGGATTTCCTTTTTTGTAAGAACAGAATAAAACTAACTCTATCTCTCTATTTTCTTTTGAATGAAATTGTGTTGTGGAAACTTTGTGAATAAGCAATGACTCAAAAAACTTCTCTCGATCTTCTTGAAGTATGGCCTCAGTTTGTTGAAAAAGCAAAGGATACGCTTTCCCCTCAAAACTATGACAACTGGTTTTCTCCCATTAAACCTATTAAGATCAATGCCGGTACACTTGAAATAGAAGTTCCCAATAAATTTTTTAAAGATTGGTTGATGAATAACTACCTAAAATACATTGAAGGAGCTTTTGCCGATTTGACAGGAGAACCCATTGCTCTTCATATTAAAGTGAGTTTGGAAGAACCTGTTAGAAGTCTTCAGCCCACACAAACCGTCCATTTAAGACGATCGATTCCTCCTCAAAATGCAAAAAATTTAAATCAGAATTATACCTTTGATCATTTTGTCGTTGGCCCTTCTAATCGCTTTGCCCATGCGGCCAGTGTGGCGGTTTCCCAATCTCCCGGAAAGGCCTATAATCCCTTATTTATTTATGGAGGGGTAGGGCTAGGGAAAACCCATTTGATGCATGCGATTGGTCATTTTGTTTTAAAGAATCAGCCGAAAGAGAGAGTCCTTTATATTTCGAGTGAGGAATTTACAAACCAATTCATCGACTCCGTTCAGAGTAATGCCATGGTCCGATTTCGCAATAAATACCGAAGCGTGGATATTCTTTTGATTGATGATATTCATTTCTTAAGTGGTAAAGAACAAACCCAAGAAGAATTCTTTCATACCTTTAATTCACTTTACGATGCCCATAAACAAGTCGTTCTTTCCAATGACCGCCCTCCCAAGGAGATTTCCAATCTTGAGGAAAGGCTGATCTCTCGGTTTGAATGGGGATTGGTGACCGATCTTCAGCCGCCGGATACTGAGACGAGAATTGCCATTTTGAGAAAGAAGGCCACTCTTTCAAAAGTGGAGCTTTCGGATGACCTCGCTTTTTTTCTAGCGAGTCGCATCAAAACCAATATTCGAAAATTAGAAGGGGCGTTGGTCAAGGTGATTTCCTACGCTTCTTTAAATAAGAAGGAACCCACGATTGCCTTGGCTGAAGAGGTGATTCAGGATATTTTGGGAGAAGAAAAAATTGTTTCGATTGAGGGAATTCAGAAGAAAGTGGCCGAGCATTACGACTTAAGAATTTCGGATATGATCAGTAAAAAAAGGCCTCAGACCATTGCTTTCCCCAGGCAGATCGCCATGTATTTGGCTCGAGAACTCACCCATTATTCTCTTCAAGAAATTGGGGAGGCCTTTGGAGGACGGGACCATACCACGGTTCTTCATGCCCATAAGACAGTTGAAGATTCCGTGAATAAAGATTTTAAAATTAAGAAAACCATTTCTTTCTTAAAGCAGAAAGTACGGGAGTAAGCTAATTGATAATTGAAAATTGATAATTAAAAATTTAGGAATTTATTTATTCTTACCTCAATTCTCAATTGTCAATTCAGTTTTAGGTTTTGAATCGCTTCTTCCATCTCTCGAGCGGTCTTGAGCGTATTCACTTTCGCTCGAAACTGTGCCACTCCAGGAAAATCTCTAAAATACCAAGTCGCAATTTTTCTAAATTCTAAAATGGCTCTTTCTTCATCCATGGCGACTTTAAATTTAAGATGTTTAAGGGCTACAGCCTTTTTATCCTCTAAGGTGGGGGATCGAGGCGAGGGATGATTGTTTAACATCGACGCGACTTCCTTATAAATCCATGGATTTCCAAGCCCCCCTCTTCCAATCATGACCCCATCACAACCGCTTGTTTCAAGAAGACGGCGGGCATCATCCGGTGTTGTAACATCCCCATTTCCAAAAACAGGAATTTTAAGAGCCCGCTTCACTTTCCCAATCGCTTCCCAATCGGCTTCTCCAGAATAGCCTTGCATACGGGTACGGCCATGAACCGTTACGGCAGATAATCCAGAGTCCTGGGCGATTTTTGCCAGTTGAACTGCTTCATCTCCAGAAGGATCTGAAAATCCTTTTCTCATCTTAACGGTGACAGGAATTTTTTTTATATTTTTAACAACATTTTCAAAAATTTTACGTGTCTTCTCAGGCTCAATTAAAAGTGCAGATCCTCCTCCAGGTGCTGTCACCTTGGGCACAGGGCAACCACAATTAATGTCTAAAAGATCAAATCCCATCTCTTCAATCATGGAAGCTGCTTTCCCCATGATTTCTGGATCGCAACCCACGAGTTGGGCCCCTAAAGGACGATCTTCAGCCGTTCTTTTCAGTAAATCTTGTGTTCGAGGATTTCCGTAGACCATGGCATTGGCGGAAACCATTTCAAGAAAAGCCATTTCCATTCCTTGTTCACGGGCAATCAGACGAAAAGCCAAATCCGTACACCCAGCCATGGGAGATTGAATAATGTTTGATTGAAGGGTAAGGTTTTTAAGTTGAATCATATTTTTACTTTTGATGCGAGAGGATTTTACAGTTTCCTAATTTGAATTTTTGCTTCTTCAAGAAGTTGCAAAGAAATCTCTCCTAAGGGATAATCATGACTGTAAATAACTTCCTTGATACCGCTATTGATAATCATTTTGGTGCAAGTCAGGCAAGGGGAGTAGGTGGAATAAAGCGTTGAATCTTTGATGTTGACTCCGTGATAGGCTGATTGAGTAATCGCATTTTCTTCGGCATGAGAGCAAAGACACTCTTCTAATTTTACGCCTGCTTCCCCAAAACTGTTGCACCGAGGACATCCCCCATCCATACAATTTTTGACCCCTCGTGGGGTCCCATTATATCCCGTTGAAATAATTCGCTTATCCTTCGCAATCACGGCCGCAACTTTTCGTTTGATACAATTGCTTCTCAAGGCAACCACCTTGGCAATGCTCATAAAATATTCATCCCAGCCGGGTCTTTGACTGACAGATCCAAAATTTTTGAGCGTTTCGATTACTTGGACGTGGAATTTTTCAAGAGAGTCATTGTTGATGAGCGTCGTGTCCGCTAAGGCTTGCGTTTCATCTAGCTGTTGATGATGAGGGTTGGAAGAGCTTCTTTCAATATTTTCAAGTCGAGTAAATTCTGCAAGCGTTTGAGGATCATTTTCTCGACCCCGAGATTTAATTCTTTCGAAACGCAGTTCTAATGGGGCATCAATATAAAGGAGAAGAAAATCTTTTCGTTTTTTAAGTGCCTTTGCTTCTTCTGGGTTTCGGATCGAATCGACAATATAATTTTTATCGGGGTCCAGTTGAAGAAGGATTTTATCTGCAAGGACGCTGGGTCCTCCAAGAGACCGGAGTTCATTCCCTTGGCGAATGAGACTCTCACGGGAAATTTCAATCGAGCGCTTTTTAAGCTCTTCTCGAATGACGTCCGAGAGGGATGTATAAATGAAACCTCGCTGCTTTAGAAATTCAGCAACGATCCCCTTCCCAGATCCATTTTTGCCTGTGAGCCCAATAATCATCTCACCACCTCTGGATCCTGCCAAAGGCAGGCTTGACCTCTTCCTTTTAACATCTCATGACCCCTTCCTATTTTTTACTTCAAAACCAAATTGTTCCAACCTTCATCGGCTTCCGGGGAGCTGTGAGGGGGTGGGATCTAAATGGGAGAAGACCAATTGTAAATTTAAAATTAATCAAATTAATCGAACTTTTCCTGATCCTCCACCTCGTCCCGGCCGGCCTTGTCGTAGTCAAAGATTTGAATCTTGTCGGAATAAAACCAATCAAACATGTCCCGTCGAAGTTTGGCCATAGAGGTCTTTCCCTCGCTCTTACGCCGGAGATTATAGAACACAACCCCTTCTGCAAAGACTTGCGTATTCAGATTTAACTTAGAGGCACGTTTTGTGAAATAGCGAGAGAATAAATAATCCTTAAACCAACTGCTCCAGTTCTCAAAATTTCTCTCATGCTCATGAAAGGATTTGTATCGCAATACCTCTATCGCACGCTCAAAAGGAAACCACTCATGAACATTCAATTGATAGGGGTTTCCCTGGAGCTTGGGACCGATCACCTCTCCAGCCTGCTCCCCATCCATCTTAACGTAATCCTTTCCAATGGCCTGAAAAATGCCCTCGATGATAAAGGTTTGCCCTTTTATAACTTGAAGCGGATCGATCGGGTTTTTTCGATTCTGCACCGCGACAAGCCGGCCTTTTTCGGTTAAAATCTTGACATTGGTCCCATCTAATTTTTCAACCGCAAAGGTATCCGGATCCTCAAAGACCCACTCATAGTCAGGGTTAATGCGATTGACGACAAGATAAACCTCTGGCACGCGCAATTTAAGCGACGACCCATATTTTTTCCATTGCTCGGCATCCACCTTGAATGTCTGGCGGATAAAAGGACACTGGATTTTGGTAAAATCGGTCAACAGAATCGGTGGTGTATACGTCTCTTTCATTTAAACATCTTCTCCTTCTATCTTTGATAAAACTTCATTTGATAATCTGCTCTCACGTCTTCATTGTCAAGCCCAAATCAGTTGAGAATCAGGTTCAAGGTTTAAAGTTCAAGGATTTCCAGACTTGGTTTTTCTTTGAACTTTGAACCTTAAACTTTAAACTGTTCTTAACAGTTGAGTCTTCCCAAAGGGGAAAGTATACTGATGACTCTTATGGCAAAAACATTATTCGAAAAAATTTGGGATCGACATCTTGTAACCACTTTATCCGATGGTACAGTCCTTATTTATATTGATCGGCATTTGGTTCATGAAGTCACGAGTCCCCAAGCCTTTGATGGACTTCGGATGAGTGATCGCAAAGTGAGACATCCGGAACTCACTTTTGCAACCATGGATCACAATGTTCCTACGGATAGTCGCGGAATGATTCTCGATCCCATCTCAAAAGCTCAAATAGAAGCCCTCTCAAAAAATTGTAAGGAATTTGGAATTACCCTTTATGATTTAAAAAGCGACGAGCAGGGGATTGTGCATGTGATTGGCCCTGAATTGGGGTTGACTTTACCCGGAACCACTATTGTTTGTGGGGATTCTCATACCTCAACCCATGGTGCTTTTGGAGCTTTGGCCTTTGGGATTGGGACCTCCGAGGTTGAACATGTCTTGGCCACAGAATGTTTACCTCAGAAAAAGCCTAAAACTTTTAAAGTGGAATTTCATGGAAGGCTTCAACCTTATGTCACAGCCAAAGACCTCATTTTAAAACTCATTGGTCAAATTGGGACTGCGGGTGCCACAGGTTATGTCTTAGAATATATGGGGGAAGCAATTCGGGGGCTTTCCATGGAAGAGCGTATGACGGTTTGTAATATGAGCATTGAAGCAGGAGCTCGGGCAGGATTGATCGCTCCCGACAAGATTACTTTTGATTATTTCAGGCGTGAGAATCGGCCCTTTGCGCCAAAAAATTTAGAAAAGGCAATTCAATTTTGGAAAACGCTTCCTTCAGATTCTGATGCTCCATTTGATCGAGTATTAAAAATCGATGCCTCTAAAATAGCCCCGCAAGTGACTTGGGGGACAAGTCCTGGAATGGTTGCTGATGTTACGGAGAAAATTCCCGATCCTGATCGAGTCCCTGGCTACAGTCGAAAGGATGTAGAACAAGCTCTTGATTATATGGGTTTGGTTCCGGGTATGCTTGTCGAACAAATTAAGGTGGACACCGTTTTTATTGGAAGTTGTACGAACGGCCGCATTGAAGATTTAAGACGAGCAGCTCAGATTTTAAAGGGGAGAAAAGTTTCAAAAGGCGTTCAGGTTTTGATTGTACCGGGCTCTGAAAAAGTACGTCATCAAGCTGAACGTGAAGGTTTGCACGAAATTTTTAAGGCCGCCGGTTGTGAATGGCGGTTTGCAGGTTGCAGCATGTGTTTGGGCATGAACCCAGATCAGTTAAAACCAGGTGAAAGATCAGCCTCAACCTCGAACCGCAACTTTGAAGGCCGTCAGGGTAAGGGTGGGCGGACCCATTTGGTGAGCCCTGAAATGGCTGCAGCCGCTGCTGTTGAAGGGCATTTTGTAGACATTAGGAGCTGGAAATAAAAATCAAAATGACAATGCAGAATTCGAAATGTTCACTATGCAATAGCATCAGAAAATTTTTAAGTTTTAGTTTGTCATTTTGATTTTTGAATTTTGATTTTTGATATATTTTTTTGCTTCTGACGCAAGGGGTTTTTTTTATGAAATCATTTAAAGACCATCAAGGTTTAATCGCTACACTGGATCGAGCCAATGTTGATACGGATCAGATCATTCCAAAACAATTCTTGAAAAAAATCACGCGGACTGGTTTTGGAGAGCATTTATTTCAAGATTGGCGTTATTTATTTGATGGAAAGCCAGATCCAAAGTTTGAATTGAATCAGGATTGCTTTAAGGGGGCGACTATTTTGGTTGCCCGAAATAATTTTGGTTGTGGATCCAGTCGGGAGCATGCGGTGTGGGCCATAGAGCAATATGGTTTTCGGGTGGTGATTGCACCTAATCTAAAGAGGGGAGAATCGATTATTCCTGGATTTGCAGATATTTTTAGGAGTAACAGTCTTAAAAATGGACTCCTTACCCTTGAACTTCAAGAACCTGAAGTAGAAGAAATTTTTCACTGGGTTTCCCGCTTTAAAGGACTGCAAGCACGGGTTGAATTAGAACATCAGCGTGTGACACTTCTTCTTCCCGAAGAAATTTCTTTTCACTTCGAAATCGACTCTGCCATTAAGCATCGCCTCATTCATGGATTGGATGAGATTGGGATTACGCTTCAACATGTGAATGACATCACTCGTTTTGAAGAGAGTCATGACGCTCAGATGGTTGCTTTTAAAATGAAGTCAAAAGGCCCTTGATTGAAAAATCAATGATTTGGAGGGCAGGTTCCTGAAAAACTCCCAGAAAAAGGATGCCGACCATCGAAATCAAAATAGCGATACGGGCCGGTAAACTGATCGTAATCGGCGTTGTGCTTTGAGGTTCGTCCATATACATTTTTTTCACAATCATTAAATAGTAATAAAGAGAGATCACCACGTTCGCAGCTCCAAGGAAGGCAAGCCAGGTCAGTCCTCCTTTTACAGCGGAGCTGATGAGTAAAAATTTTCCGAAGAATCCGGATAAGGGAGGGACTCCAGCTAAACTCATTAAAGCGATCAGCATGGCCGCTGCAAGGAAGGGAGAACGTTTAGAGAGACCTGTATAATCAGAAATTTCGTCATTGGGATGAACGTTAGAAAAAGTCACGATGATTAAAAAAATGCCTAAATTTGTAAAAAGATAAGACAAAAGATAATAAAGAACGCCACTGAGTCCCAAAGAAGAACCGGCGGCCAAGCCCATGAGTAAATAACCTGCATGACCGATACTGGAATATCCAAGAAATCTTTTGATGTTTTTTTGCGGGATGGCTCCGAGGTTCCCATAAAGAAGGGTCATGGCCGAAAAGAGACTTAAGACTAATATCCACGGGGCTCTCAATTGAGGGAACGCACTAAAAAGTAAACGAACGAGCACCACAAATCCGGCAGCCTTTGATCCCACGGATAAAAATGCACTGACCGGTGTGGGAGATCCTTCATAAACATCGGGGACCCAAAGTTGAAATGGAACAGCTGCAATTTTAAAACCGATTCCTGCCAAGATCATCAAAAATCCTAAAAGAAGAATTTTTTCATTCATCGGATGCTGAGCGACATATTGAACAATTTCTGAAAAATGGGTTGAGCCGGTGACGCCATAAATAAAGCTGATTCCATAAAGAAGAAACCCGGATGAAAGGGCTGCTAAAATCAAATATTTGAGGCCCGCCTCGATGGATTTTGCATCGGTTCTTAAATAGGTCGACATGATAAAAAAGGAGATCGTGACAAGCTCGAGGGAAACGAAGAGGACTAGAAAATCGACAGAGGAAGATAAAAAAATCATTCCGAGAGTGGCCATGAGGATTAAAAGAAAAAACTCACCCTGACCCCGTTCGAGGTTGTGTGCATAATCGCGAGACATGATGAGAACGAAAAGAGAAGTCAGAATAAAAAAGGCTTTAAAAAAATAAGCGAGGGCATCATTCACATAAAGTTCCGGATAAAGGGTTGTGCCCTTTCCCCAGTTAAAAATATGAAATAGGAAAAGAATGAATGTAAAAACAATGCTCCACGTTCCTATTCTTTCTTTCTTTGAAAAAATATCAATAAAGAAAAGAACGATTAATGTAGCAATGCTGATCAATTCGATGTTAAAAGATTGAAAAAGAGAGATGAAAGGGCTCATGCTTCCCCTTTCATCTGATGAGTCGCTTGGCAAGCGACGGCTCGAGTCGTATTCTTTTCAGAACGATGAATGATTTTGGATGTTCCCTGATCAATAAGGTTTATTAATAAAGAAGGCCAAAATCCAACGATCAGGAGGACCGCGATGAGAAGCACAAAAGGAATTTTCTGAAAAAAGCTTTTTACATCCTGAACGTGATTCCAGCGGGGATTGAGAGGGCCAAAGAAGACGCCTCGAATCATTCGTAGGAGATAGGTTGCGGTAATAATAATTCCAAAAACAGCTAGAATCCCTTGAAAAGGGTGGCGGCTCCAGGCCCCTAAAAAAATAAGAATTTCAGCCACAAAATTGGCAAATCCAGGAAGTCCGCTTGAAGCCATCGCTGCCATGCTAAAACAAGTCGCAATGAAGGGAAGTTTTTTTGCCAGACCTCCGAACTCCTCAACCATTCGTGTATGGGTTTCATTATAGCAATGACCAATCAAGGCAAAAGAAAGGGCGGCCATAATTCCATGGGCAAAAATCATGAGGATAGCGCCATTCAAGCCTTCTGAATTAAGACAGGCAATGCCCAACAGAACGTAGCCCATGTGACTACAGCTTGAGTACCCGACAATAAATTTCATATCTTTTTGTGTGAGGGCAATCCAGCCGCAGTAAATCATGTTGAGAGAAGCTAAATAGGCGAGGGGTTTTGCCCAATAATGGGCGCCTTCAGGGAGAAGATTAATGGCAATGCGAATGATGGCATAGGCCCCTAATTTCTTTAAGACTCCGGCATGAAGCATGCTCACAGCTGAAGGAGCAGCCGCATAACCCATGGGGGACCAAGTGTGAAAAGGCCAGAGGGAAGCGATCACTCCAAATCCAATCGTGATGAGTGGGAAAAGCCAAATTTGCAGTTGAGAATTTAAAGGATGAATGCTCAAGAATTGCTCTAGCTCTGGAATGCTAAATGTAGTAAGCCCTGTTGAAAAATAAAGGACCAATAATGCGACCAGGGAAAGAACGGCTCCGCTCGTGATATAAAGCGTTAGCTTCATCGTGGCATATTCTTTGTTGGTGGAGCCCCAAATCCCAATGAGAGGATACATGGGGATCACAGCCATTTCGTAAAAAAAATAGAAAAGGAAAAGATCCAATGAAATAAAAACGCCGTAAACGCTTGTAATGAGGAAGAGAAAAAACACAAAATATTCTTTAATTCTTGTTTTAATGGAGTATGAAATAAGAACGCCTGTAAAGGCACAAAAGCCTTGAAGTAGAATCATGACGATCCCTATTCCATCTACACCGACGTGATAGGAAATGCCGAGTGATTTGACCCAGGAAATCTGATTGACAAATTGATATCCTCCGAGCCCCCGATCGTAACGGGCCCAGACAAAAAGGGCCAAAGCAAGCGGTATGGAGGTTGCAATGACGGCCACACGACGAATCCACGTCTCTTTCTCTTTGGGAAGGAAGAGAATGGATAGGGCGCCCATCAAAGGGGATAGTAAAATGTAAGTAAGAATGCTCATCGGTTCCTTTTAAATCAAAAATCAAATATCAAAAATCAAAATTATGGTAGAGATTGATGAAAAACTTCTGAAACGCATGAATTTTTGAATTTTAATTTGTCATTTTGATATTTGCATTTTGATTTTTGATTTAACTCTGTTGTTTTATCTCAATAAAAGAACAAACACCAATCCTGCAACTCCAGCGAAGAAAATAAGCGCATACGTCTGCACTCTTCCTGTTTGGCAAAATCTTAAAATTTCACCACTGGTTCGGGTTGTTTTTGCTACACCATTTACCCAAAGACGCATCAGAATATAACGATCAAAAAGTTGGCAAGAAATCGCGATCGTTTGTTGAACATAGTCCACGATCCATTGATAAAGAGGGTCGATATAGTATTTTTGAATGAGAATTTCATGGGGAATTCTAAAAATTTTTTTCAAGAAGTGAGCACCCTGGGCATTTCTCCAAGAATAAAGAAGAAATGCGCATAGAACACCCGAAAACACAATTCCTTGAGAAAGGATGGCGAGATGTTGGTTCAGGGGCTCATGAGCTGAGCCCGAAATCCATTCTGGAATTCCAATAAAACCTGTGACAACAGCACCGATCGCTAAAATAATGAGGGGTCCTGTCATTACCTTAGGTGATTCGTGAGGGGCATGTTTCCATTTTTTGGGGCCCAGAAAAGCGACAAAGACGGCTCGAGACATGTAAAAGGCGGTCATCCAGGTGACGATGAGTCCTGTTTTATAAAGGAAAGAATTATTTTGAAGGGCTACAAGAAGAATTTCATCTTTACTCCAAAAACCGCTGAAGGGAAAAACGGCAGCCAGGGCCAATGACCCAATGAGAAATGTCAAAGTCGTTACAGACATTTTTTTTGAAAGCGCACCCATTTCCCAAATATTTTGGGTGTGAAGGGCATGAATCACACTGCCCGCTCCCAAGAAAAGAAGCGCTTTAAAAAAGGCATGAGTTGCTAAATGGTACATTCCGGCCGTTTTTGCGCCAAGGCCCATGGCCATCACCATCAGGCCCAATTGGCTCAAGGTAGAATAAGCCAAGATACGCTTAATATCATTTTGAACCAAGGCGATGCTTGCTGCAAAAATAGAAGTAAATCCTCCTATATATGAAATCAGAATCATCGCATCAGGGGATGAGTCAAAGAGGAAAAAGAGCCGTGCCAATAAATAAATACCTGCGGCAACCATGGTGGCGGCATGAATGAGGGCGCTAACAGGAGTAGGGCCTTCCATGGCATCTGGCAGCCAAACGTGCAATGGAAATTGGGCCGATTTTCCTAAAACGCCGCAAAAAATTAAAGTTCCGACGAGAGCGAGCGTCCCTGGATGGACAAGACCTAATTCAAACAGTCGAGGTAAAATCGATTCAATTTGATGAAAATTAAAGGTGCCTTGCGCAGTTCCTTGGCTGCAGATGGTCCAACACAAAAGAATCCCCAGCATGAAACCAAAATCTCCCACCCGATTTACAAGAAATGCCTTATTTCCTGCATCAGCAGCACTATCCTTCTCAAACCAGAATCCAATTAAGAGATAAGAACTGGCTCCAACCAATTCCCAGAAAATAAACATTTGGATAAAATTATTTGAAAGAATAATCCCTAGCATTGAAAATGCAAAGAGACTTAAAGAGGCAAAATAACGCGATTTTCCAGGGTCCTTTTCCATGTACCCCAGAGAATAAATAAAAATAGTGCTGCCAATTCCGGTTACCACGAGAAGCATGAGTAAGGATAATTTGTCTAGAATCCATCCGATCTCGAGCTGGATAGATTCGATGTGAATCCATATAATCGAGTTTTCTTGAGGGTGCCAGCCTGGATGAAACGATTGGATAAATAAAGCAAGCGTTGCAACAAATGAAATTAAAAGACCTGTCATAGCAACCCCAGCGCTCAATTGAGGATAGCGCAGTGTAAGAAGGGTAATGATGACGCAAGCTATTAATGGCGAAAATAAAATGAGCCAAATCATAAGTCGCTATGCTCCTTAAATCCAAAAATCAAATATCCCGCCCAAGGGCGAGGCCCGCCACAGGCGGCAAAAATCAAAATGACAAACCAAAATTTAAAATGCTTCCCTTGCAAGGGTGCTAGAATATTTTGAATTTTGATATGTCATTTTGCATTTTGATTTTTGGACTTTGGATTTTTCCTCTTTACCATCGTAAAGATTTAATATAATCCGTATCAACAGATTTCTTGTTTCTAAAAAGCGTGATTAAAATTGCAAGACCTACTGCCACTTCAGCTGCTGCAATGGTCATGATAAAAAAAACAAAAATTTGTCCATCCAGATTGCCGGAAAAACGTGAAAACGCAACAAAAGATAAATTAACGGCATTGAGCATGATCTCTAGAGAAAGCAAAATCATTAAGGCATTTCTCCTTAAAAGAACGCCCAAAATGCCTGTGGTGAAAAGAATCCCACTTAAAATGAGATAATGCTGTAAGGAAATCATTTCCATCCTTTTTTTGATAACACCGTTACCCCTAGAATAGCTGTTAAAAGCACGAAGGAGATAATTTCAAAAGGTAAAAGGTGTTTAGTAAAAAGCAAATGCCCGACGGCTTCAATTGTTCCCTCACTCGACGGAATCATTTTAGATGGGTTTTGCAAAAAAGGTGCTAGAACAAAATAAAGTTCTGTTACAAAAGAAAGGGCGATAGGAACCGCAAACCAACGAGCTGGGCCCGAGCGAAAAGATTCTTCCCCTTCCTGGTCAAGATTGAGAAGCATGACGACAAAGAGAAAGAGAACAAGAATAGCGCCTGCGTAAACGATGAGTTGAATAGCGGCCACAAAATAAGCATGAAGCATGAGGTAGAGGGCTGCCAGGGCAAACATGGTTAAAACCAGATAAAGAACGGAATAAACAGGATGTCTTGTAAAAATAACAAGCAAGGCTGTTATGACCGCTAAAGTGGCAAAACAGTAAAAGAGAATAGATTCTAACATGTAAATCCCCTTTTTAATTTAAAATCCAGTCATGAAAATGAGACGTTGTTACTGGCTATTCCCCTCCTTTGTACCCCAAAGGGGAGGAACTCAATTTTCATCCACTTGGGTGGACTGAAAGTTCATGATGACAAAAATCAAAATGCAAAATGACATACTAAAATTCAAAATTTCTAGTGCGATTGCAAGTGATACATTTTAGGTTTTACATTGTCCGACAAGATTTTTGATGTTTGATTTTTGGATTTTAATTGCCAAATTTTGCGTATTTTACCTTAGCCGCTTAGCTTTGTAAAGATTGCATCCTTCCTAGCAGAGAGTTTCTTCCAATTTTCATCAAGGCATAGAATGGAAGATGAATGATACTCTCTTGTCTTGAAAAATTAAGTTGAGAAATTTTGAGAGCATGGGAAACATTTTTATCTTTTTCTTTTAGTTGGAAGGGTTCTGGTAAAGCAGTATCATACTTTTGGGGTTAAGCTGATAGATATATCTACTCTCATTAAAGGAAGTTAAATCATTAAAAAATTGAGAAAAGCATGAATTTTAATGGGGAAACAGAAGAAGAAAAATTATTGCGATGGATGAAAATCCCTCCGCGTAAAAAACTTGAGTGGCTTTATGAAATGCATCAATTTAATTTAAAATATGACTCATCCCGTGTAAAAAAAATTCGCAAAACTTTAAAGGCGCTAAGAAGTGAATAAAAATGGAAAATGAACCTTTAGAAGAAAGAGTTCGTATTTCTCCCTTAAAAGTCTTAATCGATGCCTTTATTCAGTTTCTTTCGGTGGAACGGGGTTTAAGTCTTAACACGCAAGTCTCTTATCAACTCGATCTCGTTCAATTCCAAGGTTTCTTGGAGAAAAATAAAATTAAATCAGTTCATCAAATCACCCGCGAACATCTCACGGATTTTCTTTACCTTAAAAAGGCTCAAGGCACTTCGGCAAGTTCTTTGGGAAGAAAAGGGGCGGCGCTTCGGAGTTTCTTTAAATTTCTATTAAGGGATGGATACTTAGCCCATAACCCGGCCGAGATTTTAACAAGTCCGAAGCGCTGGCATTTGATTCCGGAGGTTCTCTCAATTGAAGAAATTGAGAGACTTTTGAAATCTCCTGATGAGAAAACGACTTTGGGTCTTCGGGATAAGGCAGTTCTTGAATTAATGTACGCAACAGGAATGCGGATTTCGGAAGCAACTCATGTTAAAATTTCGGATCTTAATTTGGAGATGGGGTATGTGAGATGTTTGGGAAAAGGGAATAAAGAAAGGATTATTCCTGTAGGATCTCAAGCTGTCCGAATCGTAAAAAAATTTATTCTGAAATCAAGATCTCAGATTTTGGGACAGAAAATATCCGAGTATCTTTTCCCCTCGTCGCGTGGGAGTCCTTTGACACGACAGACGTTATGGCATCGCATTAAAAGGCATGTCAGGCAATCTAGAATCAAAAAAGAAGTCACGCCTCACACACTTCGTCATTCATTTGCAACCCATCTTTTAAGTGGAGGGGCAGATTTACGGGTGGTGCAAGAAATGTTGGGTCATGCAGATATTTCAACCACTCAAATCTATACTAGGGTGGATCGGTCGAGATTGAAAAATGTTCACAAACAATTTCATCCGAGGGGATAAAAAGCTCGAGGCTGGAAAAGCAGCTCGAGGCTCGAAGCTGGAAGCTTGAGGCAAAAACTCAAAACGGGCTGGAGGCTCGAAGCTCGAGGCAAAAGCAAAGAAAGCAGAAGTATTTACCTCGAGCCTTGAGCCTCGAGCAGAGTATTATCCTCGAGCCTTGAGCCTCGAGCTTCGAGCCCGTCTGAGAGCCTCGAGCTGCTTTTCCATCCTATAATGTGCTGGAACCTAATATAAAATCGTGTAATATGAGTAGATTATGGAACGCGTTTTAAGTGGCACACGGCCGACGGATCGCCTACATTTAGGCAATTTTTTGGGTGCGATTGAAAATTGGAAAAAACTTGAAAGTCAGATTGGAACACGTTTTGACGAGTGTTTCTTCATGATTGCTGATTGGCATGCCCTGACGACAGAGTACGAACATCCCGAGCACCTTCGTGAAAATATTCGACAGGTGGCCATTGATTATATCAGTTCAGGGCTCAATCCTGAAAAATCCACCCTTTTTATTCAATCCCATGTCAAAGAACATGCGGAACTTCATCTCCTTCTTTCAATGCTCACCCCTTTAGCCTGGTTGGAAAGAAATCCAACTTATAAAGAGCAACTTCAGGAGATGAAAGAAAAAGATCTTAAAACCTACGGTTTTTTAGGATACCCCATCTTACAAACCTCGGATATTTTAGCTTATCGGGCAACCACAGTTCCTGTAGGGATGGATCAGCTCCCTCATCTTGAGCTGTCCCGAGAAATGGTGCGCCGATTTAATTTTATTTATCGAAAAAAGGTTTTTCCAGAACCTCAAAGTGTTTTAACCGAGATTCCAAAATTATTGGGAATTGACGGGCGCAAAATGAGTAAAAGCTATGGCAATGCAATTTATCTATCAGATTCCCAGCCCGTTCTTAAAAAGAAAATTATGTCGACCTTAACGGATCCGGCAAGAAAATTGAGGACGGATAAAGGAACACCGGAGGTCTGTACCGTTTATTCTTATCATCAAATCTACAGTAAACCTGAACTGGATACCATTGCCCATGAATGTCGAGAAGCGCTTCGCGGGTGCACCGATTGCAAAATGAATCTTTTTAAAAATATGGCGCCTACTCTTCAGCCCATCCATGAAAAACGCTTGCAACTAGAGACGGAACCTAAAAAACTCGATGAAATTCTGAAGAAGGGAACTGAAAAGGCCAGGTCTTTTGCCGAGCGAACTTTGAAAGAAGTCAGGGAAGTGATGGGGCTTTAAAAGACAGAGGAGAGAGGACAGAAGACAGAGAACAGAGAACAGAGAACAAATTGAAAAGATTTTATTTATTTTCTGTCATCTGACTTCTGATTTCTGATTTCTAAGTGTGGGGGTTATCATGATTCAGTGCAAAGTAAAACTAGATATTTTCGAAGGACCACTGGACCTCTTGCTTTATTTGGTCAAGAAGTCAGAGGTCGATATTTACCATATTCCGATTGTAGAGATTACGGATCAGTATTTAAAATATCTTGATTTGATGAAAACCTTAGACCTTGAGATTGCGGGGGAGTTTTTGTGGATGGCGGCAAATTTAATTTATTTAAAAAGCAAAATGCTTCTTCCCATTGAGCAGCAGGAAGAAGAGGAGGAGGATGAAGAATTTGATCCACACTCGGAATTAATCCGTCAGCTCATCGAATATAAGAAATTTAAAGAAGCGGCGGATGGATTAAAAAAAATGGAGGAAGCCCGGAGCCTTTACTTTCCAAGGGAAGCAACCCCTGAGATGGATTCCCATGACTTTGCTGCTGATTTAGGAGAAGTCAGTATTTTTGACCTTTTGAATGCCTTTTCTAAAATTCTTGAGAAGGTTCAAATTCGGGAGAATTTAAACAAACTTTTCGAAGAAGAGGTCTCGGTCGAAGGGAAAATTCTGATGATAGAGGAAATGCTCTCTTCGCGTTTTTCATTTGTTCTCGAAGATTTTTTTTCCGGAAATGTTTCTCGCATGGAACTGGTTGCAACTTTTCTGGCTGTTCTTGAGCTGATACGTCTCAAAAGAATCAGAGTGACTCAAGATAACAATTTTGGCAATATCTTTGTCCAAAGGGCAGTTGATATAAAACAGCTAGAAGCTAGAGGCTAGAAGCTAAAAGTATTAAGTTGTCTTTTTCTAGCTTCCAGCTTCGGGCTTCTAGCCTATTTTAGCTTTGTTACAAAAGGTTTTTGAAAAGAACAAAACTATCATACAAGGTGTGCATTAAAAGATGAGTGCTTTTGACCCAAGACGCGTGAAATCAATTCTTGAATCCATCTTGATGGTGGCGGCAGAACCTGTCTCTCTTCAAGATATTCAAGAGACCTTTGAAGGAGAAATGGAAATCTCTTCCCTAGAGATTTTAGCCTTCATTGAAGAATTAAAAATAGAATACCTTTCTCAAATGAGAGGCTATCAAATTACGGAAGTGGCAGGTAAATATCAATTGTGTACGGATCCTCAGAATGCCCAGTGGGTTAAGAAATTTTTACAAGCGGCTCATGCTGAAGGTCTTTCGAAACCAGCCTTGGAGACCCTTGCTATTATTGCCTATCGCCAGCCCCTGACCAAACTTGAGATGGAAGGGATTCGGGGGGTCAATGTGGACGGGGTCCTAAAAAAATTAACAGACAAGGGACTCATTCGTACACGGGGAAAAAAGGATATCATGGGTCATCCGTTTCTTTATGTAACAACGGAAAGATTCTTAGAATATTTTGGTTTAAAAAGTTTAGAAGATCTTCCTCAGAAACAAGAGCTTTCTTTTAAAAAGACGAATGGAATTTCCGAAAGGCTTGAGCATGAACCTGAAAAAATTGAGACAGAAAATCGATCAAATTGATCGGCAATTAGTTGATTTATTTAATCAACGCACTCAAATTGCCCTAGAAATTGGTCATCAAAAATTGAAAAATCAGCAAGGGATTTATGCTCCCGAGAGGGAACTCCGTGTTTATAAAAATGTTTTGGAACAAAATAGAGGACCCTTGCCCCCGACGTCTCTTAAGGCTATTTTTCGTGAAGTCATGTCCGCTGCTCTCTCGGTTGAAAAGGCGATCCGTGTGGCTTATCTTGGACCGGTGGCAACCTTTACTCATCAGGCCTCCATTCAGAAATTTGGGTCTTCAGTAGAATATCTTCCCATGGAAGGGATTGCAGATGTATTCTTGGAAGTTGAAAAGGGAAGAGCGGATTATGGTGTTGTCCCCATTGAAAACTCTACAGAAGGGGCTGTCACGCATACTTTAGATGTATTGATGGATTCCGATCTTAAAATATGCTCTGAAGTTTTATTAAAAATTCGTCACTCTTTGCTTTCAAATACGTCGATCGAGAAGATTATTAAAATTTATTCCAATCCTCAAGTCTTTGGACAATGTCGAAGCTGGTTAAGAGAACATTTATCTAAAGTGGATCAAATCGAGGTTTCAAGCACTTCTAGGGCTGCCGAAATGGCCTCGAAAGAAAAGGGCGCCGCCGCTCTTGCCAGCAGCCTGGCCACTCAATATTACCCCATTCGCATGTTAGCAGAAGGGATTGAAGATTTTCAAAAAAATGTCACCCGATTTTTAGTGGTGGGTTCTCATGCGGCTCAGCGAACAGGTCGTGACAAAACCTCTATTCTTTTTTCTGTTCGAGATAAAGTAGGGGCTCTCTATGAAATGCTGGTTCCTTTTAAGAAGCATCGCATCAATTTGACAAAGATTGAATCGAGACCTTCGAAAAAGAAAGTTTGGGAATATTGTTTTTACATTGATTTGGTAGGGCATCAGGATGATGCGCATGTGAAGGCAGCATTAAAATCCCTGGAAAAGCATTGTCATTTTCTGAAAATTCTAGGAAGTTACCCAGAAGACAGTAGGTAGTAAACAGTAAGTAGTAAGAAGTAAAAAGTAAGTAGAAAGAAAAAATATATGCAGTTGATTTCTACTTCCTACCTACTACTTACTACGTACTACTTACTATCTACTGTATTAATGTGGTTTTCTATTTACTACGTACTACTTACTATCTACTGTATTTATAAAGGGAGTAAAAAATGATTATTGTACTCAAACCCAATGCGACGCATGAACAGAAGGAACATATTTCTAAATTTCTAGAAGAATATGGCTTGAAAACTGTGGTCAGCCATGGCGTTGAACGAACCATTGTGGGGGTGATTGGCTCTGAAGAAAATGTGGTGAAGGCCAAACCTCATGTGGAGGCCCTCGAAGGAGTCGAGACAGTCGTCCGGATTTTGAAGCCCTTTAAAATGGTGAGCCGAGAATTTAAGAAAGAGGACACAGTTGTTGATGTCAGAGGGGTTAAGATTGGCGGAAAAGCGGTGGTGGTAGCAGCGGGTCCTTGCTCGGTTGAAAACAAAAAAATGATGTTTGAAATTGCAGAAGAGGTTCAGAAGGTTGGCGCAAAAATTTTGAGGGGAGGGGCTTATAAACCTCGAACTTCGCCTTATGCCTTTCAAGGTCTGGGCAAACATGGTCTTGAAATTTTAGCGGAGGCTCGAGAAAAAACAGGTATGCCCATTTGTAGTGAAATCATGGACACCCGTGACGTTGAAATTTTTGAAGAGCTGGCGGACATTATGCAAATTGGAGCCCGCAATGTTCAAAATTTTAATCTCTTAAAAGAAGTCGGCCGTTCAAAAAAACCCATTCTTCTAAAACGTGGAATGATGACGACCATTACTGAATATTTAATGGCAGCCGAGTATATTTTGGCCCATGGAAATCCCAATGTCATTCTTTGTGAAAGAGGCATTCGAACCTTTGAGGACATGACTCGAAATACCTTAGACTTAAGTGCTATTCCCTTGATTAAATCCTTGAGCCATTTGCCGATTCTAGCTGATCCCAGCCATGGAACGGGTAAACGTGATCTAGTGATTCCCATGGCTCGAGCTGCCGTCGCCTGCGGGGCTGATGGCTTAATTATTGAGGTCCATAATCTTCCCGAAAAAGCACTTTCGGATGGAGCTCAATCCCTCTATCCCCAGATGTTTTCAAAATTAATGGCGGAGCTCAAGCCCATTGCTGCGGCGGTGGGAAGAGAAATCTAATTTTAGATTTCGGAATTCGGATTTCGGAATGAAAAAACAAAGTTCTGACTTATCACTTTACATGCCAGCATCCAAAACAATCCGCAATCCGCAATCCGCAATCCGCATTTGTATTGTTGGCATGGGTTTAATCGGGGGTTCTTTGGGGCTGGCCCTCAAGAAGAATTTTCGTGGCATAGAAGTGGTTGGGGTCGTTCATCAGAAAAAAAATATTCATCTTGTCCTTTCCAAAAAAGCAGCTGATTTTGCCACGCTCAATCTTGAAGAAGGCATTCAGGGGGCGAAATGGATTATTTTAGCGACACCTCCCCTCACTTTTGAAACGATTCTCAAGAAATTATCTTCCCTGTGTGACTCTAATCAAATCATTATGGATGTTGGAAGTGTTAAGGGTCCGGTGATGGAATCTTATCGAAGGCATCTCAAAAAACGGATTCCATATCTAGGAGCTCATCCTATTACGGGTTCTGAAGAAAAGGGGATAGGTGCTGCCCAAGAAGATCTTTTTCAGGGTGCTACCTGTATTCTCACTCCAGACCAGAACACTTCATCCAAAACCTTAAAAGAAGCGAAACAGTTTTGGAAAACTCTTCACGCCCTTCCCGTTGTAAAATCCGCTGCTTTACATGACCAAATATTTGCCTATGTCAGCCACCTTCCCCATTTAATTTCATTTGGTTTAGCCTATGCTCTTCAAGGAAAGCAGAATTTCATCCCTTTATCTGGACAGGCATGGCAAGACATGACTCGAATTGCTCATAGTTCTCCTCTCCTTTGGACCGAGATCCTCACCTTAAATCGTCAAAATGTTTATGAGAGTTTAAGAAGGTTTTTACAGGGGCTAAAAAAAATGGAAAAAGACCTCCAAAAGAACCGGCCAGAATCAATTAAAAAATTCTTTTCCCATGCTCAGCAGATTTTAAAAGATGGAAATCTTTTATGAAGGTGGGCCAAAAATTATATCAATGGATCCATATCGCTTTTTATGAATCAACTTATTGGGGATTTAGGTGTTTTTTTAAAATCTTTTTTAGACACCAAGTTTGGGGTCGTGAAAATGTCCCTTTAGACGGAGCCTGCATCCTGGCTTCCAATCATACAAGTTTCGGAGATCCTCCGATTGTCGGCATCTCTCATTCCAGAGAGATGTATTACTTTGCTCGTTCAACCCTCATGAAGAATCCTTTTTCAAAACTTTTGTTTCAACTGTGGAATTGCATTCCTGTTGACCGGAAAGAACCTGCCCCTGGAAGTTTGAAAAAGGCCCTAAAAGTCCTGAAAGAGGGTTATCCCTTGCTTCTTTTCCCGGAAGGAACACGTAGCCTGGATGGAAAATTGCAACCTGGAAAAATGGGAATTGGCTTCATTGCTCATAAGACAAAAGCTCCTGTAATTCCCTTTTACATTGATGGAGCCTACGATATTCTCCCCAAAGGAACGCATTGGCCTCGCTTCAAAAAACTGAAAGTTTTTATTGGGAAATCCCTCGCTTTTCCTGATCTCTATTCTCAAAGAGGAAGTGAAGAAATTTATCAAAGAATCAGTGATGAGGTGATGGAAGCGATCAAGCAATTAAAAATGAAGAGTGAAGAATTAAGTGTTTGACAAGCTTTCAAGCGGGTGATATCTTGGCGGCCACCTCAGAATCGAGGAATCGTATGGGTAAGTCCCAGAAGGAGGAGAAAAAGACAGACATGGTAGAAACCAAAGAAAATGAGGAAGTTATTGGAGCAGAGGATTTTAGGAAGCTTTATCAGAGCACCTTTAAGGATGTTGAAGAGGATAAAATTGTTAAAGGGACCGTTATCAGTATCCGTGGGAAAGACGTTTTAATTGATATTGGATATAAATCAGAGGGGACGATTTCCCTTGATGAATTTAGAACGAGTGACAGGCCTAAGCCTGGGGATGTAATTGAAGTTTATTTAGAGATGAAAGAAGATGAAGATGGTATTGTCGTTCTTTCTAAGCAGAAAGCAGATAAAGTTTTAGGATGGGAAAGAATTATTGCCTCATGTAAAGAGGGGCAAACCGTCGAGGGCCGTGTTTGTAAGAAAGTTAAAGGCGGCCTCATGGTTGATATTGGAATGGACGCCTTTCTTCCCGCTTCTCAAATTGATGTGAAACCCCTTCGTGATATTTCTCTCGATCATTATTTAGGAAAAGTTTACACCTTCAAGGTCATTAAAATTAATGCTGAACGGCGCAATGTTATTTTATCCAGACGTGAGCTTTTAGAGGAGCAACGTAAGGAAGGTCGAACAAAACTGTTAGAAGAAATTAAAGTTGGGGATGTTCGTAAGGGAGTGATCAAAAACATCACCGATTTTGGCGCTTTTGTTGATTTAACTGGAATTGACGGTCTTCTTCACATTACCGATATGACGTGGGGAAGAATTGGTCACCCTTCAGAAATACTCTCTATTGGTCAAAGCGTTCAGGTGATCATTTTGGATTTTGACCGAGAGAAACAGCGTGTTTCTTTAGGACTCAAGCAGCTCCAGCCAAGTCCCTGGGAAAAGTCAGGTGAGAAATATTCAATTGGCACTCGGGTCAAGGGCCGTGTGGTGAACATTGTTCCTTATGGCGTTTTTGTTGAACTTGAAAAAGGAATAGAAGGTCTCATTCATATTTCAGAATTATCCTGGATTAAACGGATCAATCACCCCTCGGAAATTATGAAATTGGATGATGAAGTAGAGGCGGTTGTTCTTGAAATTGATTCTGCTAATAAGAAATTATCTTTGGGTGTGAAGCAGACCGAGATGAATCCCTGGAATTTAATTGCCAATAAATATCCTCAAGGCACCAAGGTTAAAGGGGTTGTTAGAAATCTCGTCACCTATGGCGCCTTTGTTGAAATTGAACAAGGGGTGGATGGGTTGATTCATATTTCGGATTTTTCTTGGACGCGGAAAATTAATCGCCCATCAGAGATTTTGAAAAAAGGGGATGAAGTTGAAGCCGTTGTTTTATCTGTGGATGCTGAAAATAAGAAGGTGGCTTTGGGAGTTAAACAGCTTCAAGAAGATCCCTGGCAGAGAATCTCTGAAATCTATCAGCCCGGTCAAATCGTTGAGGGAAAGATCACGAAGATTACCGGTTTTGGTGCCTTTCTTGAATTAGAAGGTGGGATCGAGGGATTGGTTCATATTTCTCAAATCACAAGCCGAGAATTTAAAAAAGTTGAAAATATTCTCAAGGAGGGTGATTTGGCCAAGGCGATTATCTTGCGTGTTGAGCAAAATGAAAGAAGAATTGCGTTAAGCATGAAAGACCTTGAAGAGGGTAATATCTCAGGAAAAGAAGTCTAAAACAGAAGAAACGTTATAGACGGCTCGAGGCTCGAGGCTCAAGGCTCAAGGCTCGAGGTAAATACTTCTGCTTTCTTTGCTTTTGCCTCGAGCTTCGAGCCTCCAGCCCGTTTTGAGTTTTTGCTTCGAGCTTCGAGCCTCGAGCTTCGAGCTAGTGATTTATATGATTTCTCCAAAAGACCAGTTATTTGCTTTGAAACGCGGCGTCGTTGATCTCTTTTCTGAAGAAGAACTTCTTAAAAAGCTTGAAAAATCTCTTCAAGAAAATCGTCCCCTCAGAATCAAATATGGGGCAGATCCCTCCGCTCCCGATATTCATCTAGGTCACACGGTCCCTCTCAGGAAATTAAGGCAATTTCAAGAATGCGGCCATATTGTTGTTTTTATCATCGGAGATTTTACAGCGACCATTGGAGACCCTTCAGGCCAATCTAAGACTCGACCCATCCTTAGCCATGACCAAGTGATGGCTAATGCAAAAACCTATCAAGAGCAAATCTTTAAAATTTTAAGAAAAGATTTAACAGAAATTCATTTTAACAGTGAGTGGTTTGGAAAAATGAAATTTTCTGACGTGGTTCAACTGGCTTCTCAGTCGAGCGTTGCTCAAATGCTCGAGAGAAATGATTTTTCAATTCGATACCGTGAAGGAAAACCCATTTCCATTTTAGAATTTCTTTATCCCCTGATTCAGGGTTATGATTCGGTGATGATTAAATCTGATGTTGAGATCGGTGGAACCGATCAGACCTTTAATCTTTTGGTGGGAAGAACGCTTCAAAAAAATTCAAATCAAGAAGCTCAAATCGTCATGACGCTTCCTCTTCTCGAAGGATTAGACGGGAAAATGAAAATGAGTAAAAGCCTAGGAAATATAATTGGCGTCACAGATTCTCCGAAAGAAATTTTTGGAAAAACAATGTCGATCCCTGATGAACTCATCTCAAAATATTTTGAATTATTGACCGATATAGAAACTGAAGCGATTGAGCGTATGACCCGGCAAATGAAGGAAGGTTCACTTAATCCGATGGAGGCCAAGAAAATTTTGGGTCAAAAAATTGTAAAAGGTCTCTATGATGAAGAAAATGCAAAATTTGCTCTTGAAGAATTCACGAGAATTTTCTCAAAAAAAGAACTTCCTCAAGAGATAGAACAATTTTTTTGTAATCAAGAAAATGAAAATAAAGAAATCTGGATTGTAAAAGTTTTGCAAGATTCTGGATTGGCTCCTTCGAGTAGCGAGGGAAGAAGACTCATCCGTCAAGGCGCTGTAACCCTTGATGGAAAAAGGGT
>JACOUC010000011.1:62500-64273 GCA_016178055.1 Chlamydiota bacterium
TTAGAGCTTGAAAGGGCTGGCGAAGCTCCAACCCGAAGCCCCCGTGAATGGCGGCCGTAACTATAACGGTGGTTCTGCTATCTGAACGGCCGTTTTAAAATTCAGCTATATGCTGGAATAACTGGTAGTCTCCAATGTACCGAGGAGGTGAAAAACATATGGAGTCAGTCAATCAGCAGGAAAGGCTGTCTACGCATGAAGAGAGGTGTTGGTTCCTTGCAGGTTTTATAGAAGGTGAAGGTAGTTTATGTGTTTCCATTAAGAATCATCCTAGTTCTCCTTTTGGTTTTCTTGTCGATCCAGAATTTTTTCTCTACCAACATGAACATGGTATTCAACAGCTTCATTTGGCTCGAGAGATTTTTGGAACTGGCAGGATTGCCCGGAAAGTAGGAAACGAAAAGGTGTTGGTCTTCTCCATTGCAAGTCGGAGAAGCTTGATGGAAAAGATAGTTCCTTTCTATGAAAACTATATGAGGCTTTCAGCAAAATGGGATGTCTTTTTGAGATTTAAAGACATTTTAGAGAGCTTCGAACGCGAGGAACATAAAACCAGAGATGGATTGGCTCTTATTATCGAGAAAGCATATGGGATGAATCCAGGCTCAAAGGGAAAGAAGCGGAAACGAACGCTTCAAGAAGTGCTAGACAGAATCCTCAGAGACTATACGCTGGACTCTTCAGGTGCATCGAATGTTATTCGAGACTCTGAGAGAAGATATAGTCCGATCCACATAGTGATATGTGGCTAACACGAATGCCTAAGGTAGCGAAATTCCTTGTCGGGTGAAAGAAATCGCCCGTACTGGCTCATAACGGTGAAGCCCAAACCTGTTGCGATCTTCAAGGAGATCGTGGAGAAAGGTGGGTAATACCGTGGGAACCCAGCCCTTTCAGATTTCTATCTATTTTAGATAGCACTGAGAGAAGCTGGAGGCAGTCCTTTCTCAAGTGGTTTATTGCTTGTAGAAAGGGCTGGACCCGTAACGACTGAGCTCCGACGTAACGTTGGAGCGAGGCTTTCATCGTTTCAATTATCGTGGTGAAGGCAACACGCCGGCAACTCATTATCAATCAACGGAAAGAAGACGATGGACCACATGAATTAGTTGTGGACTGTTGACTGTCGACTGTGGACTAAATAATGAGTTGAAAGTATAGTCTACGCCCCGACGAACAAGTCGGGGGATAACGTGAAGTTCCGACCTGCACGAATAGCGTAACGAGTTGACCGCTGTCTCAACCAGGGACTCGGTGAAATTGAAGTTGCGGTGAAGATACCGCATACCCGCAACGGGACGAAAAGACCCCGTGAACCTTAACTATACCCTGACATTGGGTTTTGGTGTGGCATGTGTAGCATAGGTGGGAGGCAGGGATCCTTGGGCGCTAGCTCGAGGGGAGCCATCAGTGAAATACCACTCTTGCTTTATCGAGGCTCTAACCTCAGACCGTGAAACCGGTTGAGGAACATTGTCAGGCGGGTAGTTTGACTGGGGCGGTCTCCTCATAAAAGGTAACTGAGGAGCCCAAAGGTTCCCTCAGCACGGTCGGCAATCGTGCTATTAGAGCGTATAGGTATAAGGGAGCTTAACTGTAAGACCTACAAGTCGAGCAGATGCGAAAGCAGGGCTAAGTGATCCGGTGGTAGAAGGTGGAATCGCCATCGCTCAACGGACAAAAGGTACTCCGGGGATAACAGGCTTATCGCGCCCAAGAGTTCATATCGACGGCGCGGTTTGGCACCTCAACAACATGGGGTGGAGATTCAGA
>JACOUC010000012.1 GCA_016178055.1 Chlamydiota bacterium
TCGTCACATCCACACGGAGTCCCAATTTAAGAAATTCTTTTTTTTCGACGTCTAGCATCACCTCTAAAACGCTCGTGTCCTCCTTGGCCTTGGGATCTTCTGACTGAATTTTATTTTGTCCCATGATATCCAGAATTTGAATTACCGTGGCAGGGACACGTTCATGCGAAAAAGCTTCTGCACTCACCCAGGCCTTTGCACCCACCTTCACCTCCCGAATCCTTGCCTCATCTACCTCTGCTCGAATGCGCAAATGTTGCATATCCGCTAAAATTGCGATAGGCTGGGGCTCTACGGCCGTCATCACGGTTTCCCCTTCCTGAGCAGGAACTCTGACAACCCGTCCATCTATGGGAGCTTTTAAAAAAACCTTGCTTAAATTTGCCCTGGCGACCTGAAGCTCTCCCTCCTTCACTTTCAAAAGGGCCCTTGAACTTGCCCGTTTTCCAGAAGCCTGATCGAATTCAATTTTGGCCTGTTCCAAATCCTCCTGACTCACAACAGTTCCCAATTGTTCCCGACGCGCCAACCGATCCTTCATGTACGTCTCCTCTGTCTCAAGGAGTTGAATATTGGCCTGGCTTTCCTCAACGGCAGCGGTTGCAACCTCCACTTGTGCCTCTAAATCATCATGTACTAATTCTGAAATAAGCTGGCCGGCTTTCACCTCATCTCTCTCTTTGACATAAATTTTCTGAATCGTTCCGGGCCGGTCAAAAGAAAGCTGAATTTCTTGGGAAACCGATTCCACTTTTCCTGGGATGACCATACTCATATTTAAAGGAGGTTTGATCATCTGATCTTTTTCAAGTTTCGCTTTCGGCCAGAGAAAATAGAGTAACGTCCCAAAGAGGAGTCCAACCGCCCAGAACCAGGGCTTCTTAAAATTTTTTGAGTCCATTAAGTTTCCTTTCAACCATTCACCATCTGTCCATCCTGAATTTTGATAATGTGATCTGCAAATTTTTCTAATCTCAAATCATGTGTCACCACCACCAAGGCATGCCCTTCTTGAGTGGTCAATTCATCCAAAAGCTCCATGACTTCCATGGCCGTATGCGTATCCAAAGCCCCCGTAGGTTCATCCGCCAAAAGGATGGGGGGATTACCAGCCAAGGCCCGAGCAATGGCAACCCTTTGTTTTTCCCCTCCGGAAAGATGATTCGACATGGCTTTTTTTCGATGCGCCACATGAACACGTTCTAGAAGATGCTCTGCTTCCTTAAAGGAATCTGCTTTAGCCCCTTTTTTTAATTGCAATATCAACGCCACATTCTCAAGGGCATTCAATGCATCAAAAAGATGAGGGTCCTGAAAAACAAAACCAAAATAAAAGGCTCGAATCAAAGCCAAATCCTTCTCACTATTTTTAGTGATATCCTGATCCCCTACATGTATTTGTCCCGAACTCGCCCTTAAAAGACAGCCCAAAATGGATAAGAAGGTCGTTTTACCACTCCCAGACGGTCCCACAATCAAAACACGTTCGCCCGGCATCAACGTAAACGTGATTTGCCTCAAGGCATGCACCACAGCCTCATCCGAACCATAGGTCTTACTCACCTTTTCAAACCTAATGAGAGGCCTCATCGTTGAAACACCAAGATCGGCTCCAGTTTAAGAACCTTACGCACAGCCAAAAAGGATGACAAGTAGCATAAAAGAAGAATCATAGATAAAAGGGTTGTCACTGTTTTCGCTGGTAAGATGACATTAATCCCAGATGCGACAATCCCTCGCGTCAGTATCCAAGTCGCTCCATACCCCAACAGACATCCCAGAAATCCCAGTAGAAGCGATTGATAACCAATTAGGGTGATGACCCTTTGATTGCTCACGCCTACCGCCTTCAATGTTCCATACTCCTTCAAATGATCGCTGATCGACATGTAAAGAGTCAAGGAAACAACCCCGACCCCGATTACCATCCCCATAAAAGCTGAAGTGAAAAGGGCGACCCCCACCCCCGTGGTCCTGGACCAATAATTTCTCGTACGAGCACTAAATTCCTGACGCGTGTAAACATCAATGTTTTTAACCCCTTCTTTCATCTCTTTTTTGACTCTTTCGGGAGAGGCTTGAGAATCCAATTTTACCAATAAGTAAACAACTTGATTTTCTTCCAAATGACAAAAACGCCGTGCATCTTTAAGAGAAGTAAAAACAACAGGAGCCGTGATAAAAGAACGAATCCCTTCGGTAAAACCCCTCACCGTGGCCCTCTGACCCCACATTTCAGTACGATGTCCCAGACCTTCCACCCCTAATTTTTTCATATCGGTACGATCCATGATGACCGAACGTTCTTTCTCCAAAACTTCAAAAGATCCCTCAACGATATTCCAAGGCCTTAGCATCTGGGGATCTCGCTCAAGTCCAATCACTTGAGGTCCCTCAAAACCTCCTTTGGGTGTCTTCCAAAACGTCCCTCCCAAAATCATTTTTTCTACCCTAGCCACTCCCGAAATACTGTAAACCTTGTAGTAATAGCGCTCATCCATCGCCTGGGCAACATCGAAATTTTCGGTTCCTTGTTTCATGACCCAAAGATCTGCCGTAGAATGATCAATCACACTGGAGGCATTCTCCATATATCCCAAATACATCCCTGTCTGGATTAAAGACAGCAATACCGAAAACGAGATCCCTAAGATAGCTGCAATAGCCTTCACCCGATCATGAAGTAAGGACTTGAACGCAAACAAAAAAGAAGGAGAAATGCTATTCATCATCCAATTCTTCTCCCAACGAAGTGGCCTCCAACCCCCAAATCACGGCCTCTTGAAGCTTTTCGGTCGTCTTTCGCAGACGATTCACCAGTTCTTTCAATAACAAACGGTAAAATTGAGATGCTAGATGTGGCAACTCTCTTTCAATATCCGCTAATTTCTCTTTTTCTAGAATGAGAAGCACACTCTGGACCTCTGTTTGAACGGTCGCAGACCGAGGACTGTCATCCACGAGAGAAAGTTCCCCAAAAAAATCGCCTACCCCAAATCGAGCCAGAACCTCTTCAACATCCCCTTTCACCTTTTTACTCACCACCACCGATCCGGATTTCACAAAATACATTTTAGACTCTCGATCCCCTTCCCAAAAAACCACTTTTTTTGCCTTGAACAACTGAAGAGTCACCATTTTGGAAAAGGCCTCTTTTTCCTGCAAAGTCCATTGAGAGGTCAAAGAGCATGTATCAAAAAAGGCCGAGGGAGAATCAGATTTTTCCATTCAAGAAACTCCAGATACTGTAGGTCAAGATCAAACCGATCGAGACAATCGAAATCAGTCCATAGGCCAGGGGAATCCCCTGTTTTTTTTCTCTTCCAAAAGAAGAAATATTTTTCAAGGCATGTATCGCCTCTTTCCTCAGATGGGGAAATTTTAAAAGATCAATCAGAATATAATACCCATCCATTTCCAGAAAAAGAAAGGGATAAAGATTGATCAATGTCCCCACATAGCAATTAAAGGCAAACAAATAAAATATAAATTCATATCTCGGAAAAAAAAGAGAAGCTAAAACAGCCAATGAACCCAAAAGCCAGCTTGAATAAGGTCCTGCAAAAGCCACCTTCATTCTCACATGGGCGCTCGCCATCCAGATATCGGTCACATCCGCATAAAAAACAGGGAGCACATGATGAAGAAGGGTGAATCCAAAATCTCGCACCCGATAACCAAAATGCTTGGTGGTGAGGGCATGCGCCAACTCATGAATGGGAATCACAGGAATGAGAATCAAATAGGCGACCAGCCATTTCCAAGGCGCATCTAAAAAAGAGGCAGGGGTATAGTGTAGACACACGAAAGATTTTACAAACAGGAAAGTGGCCCATCCCCCCAAGACAAGCGAGGCATCAATAAACACTTTATGAAACAAAACCCAACCCGTTTTTGCATAAATCCAACTTATTCTCTGATCTACATTTTGAATCTTAAAATCCAATGAGAGCCAAGTCGAGAGGGCTCTCGAAAACAAACGCGACACAGGATGATGAAAACGGTTTAAAAATCTTTGAACATGGACAAGGGGTATTTTTGACTCGATTAAACCTGCCCCTTTCAACAGTCACACCTCCTTTCACTCTTTACATTGCCTGCTGTTTACGGTCGTAAAACTCTTTTGCAAAGGTTTGAGAAAAACCCCGTGCCTTCTCTGGACTGATTTTCTTGATTTGACTTAATTCTTCAGACGATACGTCTAACCCGGTCTCTTTGATCTTCGCTTCCGGATCCTTGAGAAACCCATCCAAAAACTGCTTGTCTGACAACGCCTTCCCAATCAATTGTTCAATCCCTTTTTGACTCATACTCGCTCCTTTCGACTGTTAAGATTTCAAGGGATTCATTCGACGAATGCCTTGAAAGCGGTCAAAAACACTGTCATTGCTGACCATCCATTGAATCCCATTGTTTTTCATACATGCAACGTGGTAGAAATCCTTCATGACTTCCTCAAAAGATAAAACGCCCTCTTTTTTCTGACTCATGGAGTCTTCAGCCTATATAA
>JACOUC010000013.1 GCA_016178055.1 Chlamydiota bacterium
CGGTCGTCAATCTCCTTCCCTCTGGCTTCACTCGGTTCGTTGCCTCTCCAAGTGCAGAGTTCAGTTCTGAGTCGGTGGTTAGCCTTTACTCAGGCTCCTTATTTCGGCTTGCTTTTGTTGGCTTGCTTGGCGCACTAAACCTTAAACTTTGGACCTTAAACTTCAACCCCGTCGCATGACGGGGTTGAACCATTTTTACATTTTTCACTTTACATTTTTCATTGTTTTATCACGCCCTTGGATGCGCCTGATCATAGACCTTCTTTAATCTTTCAGCCGTCACATGGGTATAAATCTGAGTGGTGGAAAGATTTTGATGACCTAAAATCTCCTGTACCGCTCTTAAATCTGCTCCACGATCCAGCATATGCGTGGCACAACTGTGACGAAGGGTATGAGGAGTGACATGCTGAAGAAGTCCGGCCGAAAGCACATATTTTTTGACCATTCTTTCAACACTTCGGCTCGAAAGCCGTTCATAAAATCTATTTACAAAAAGGGCCTGAGAACGAATCGCCCCTCGTTCCACCAAATATTTTTTTAAGGCCTGAAGTCCTATTTTTCCTATCGGAACCAGTCTTTCCTTTTTTCCTTTCCCACGAACCTTTGCCAACTCACTTCCAAAATCAACATCATCCAAATGAAGGGAAGTCAGTTCACTCACCCGAATACCTGCTCCATAGAGAAATTCTAAAATAGCTTTATCACGAAGCGCCATCCAATCCGAACCTTGAACAACATTCAGTAGACGAGTCATATCGTCCACCGCTAAAAATGAGGGAAGAGAACGTTTCCCCATGGGTGAAGCAACAAAGCGCATAGGATTTACGGAAAGATGCCCTTCCCTCCACAGATATTTAAAAAAACTTTTAAGAGCAGCCACTTTTCGAATCATCGAAGAACGTGCATAATTTTTCTTTTGAAGATCGCCCAGGAATCTTCGAACATCAAAATGTTGCACTTGCTTCCATTGAATCGTTTGAGCATTCTTCTCCAAGAACTTAACGAATTGATTTAAATCTCTTCTGTAGTTGGACAGGGTGTGCTCGGAGGCGTTTCTCTCGGCCGACAGATATTTGAAGAAGCGCTCGAGTGATTCATTCATAAAAATAGATTCGCAAATTTAAAGACGCCCTTCTATTCCGTCCCCGGTCCCCGGTCCCTGATCTGGGGTCTGGGGTCCCTCAGAAGAAGTTTCTTCGCTGGATTTTTCAGGGCCTTGAATTTGTTTAAGATCCCAAGTCGTAAAATCACATTCCGGGTAGCGGGTGCAGCCAAAAAAGGTTCTTCCCTTTTTAGAGCGCCTCTTAACAATTTTTCCAGTACATCCGGGCTTCGTACAAGCAATCCCTGTATCAATCGACTTGATATTACGGCACTTTGGAAAACCTGAACAAGCCAGAAATTTCCCATAACGTCCGGTACGAATCACCATCATTGAACCGCACTTTTCACAGACCTGATCCGTTGGAATGGGTTCTTGCTTCACAGTCGGAATATTTTTAGAGGCCTTTTCAACTGTTTGAATAAAGGGCTTATAAAACTCTTCCAATAAATGAGCCCCATTTTCCTCTCCTTCTTCAACTCGATCTAAATCCCCTTCCATTTTTGCAGTAAATTCAATATCCATAATGGTCGGGAAGTGCTCGGTTAAAATTTTCGTCACCGTAAAGCCCAACTCGGTTGGCATTAACTTTGCACGATCCTTTATCACATAATCCCGCTTTAAAATGGTCTGAATAATCGGCGCATAGGTACTCGGACGCCCAATTTCCCTCTCCTCTAAAGCCTTTACCAAACTTGCCTCATTGTAACGCGGAGGAGGTTTTGTAAAATGCTGATTAGGTTTTAATTGATCCAAAATCAATTTTTCTCCCACCGCAAAACTTGGAAGAATGACTTCTTTTTCTTTCTTTTCTTTATCCTCCTTGTCCGTATCTTCTTCCTCTTCCCCTTTCGGTTCCTCCAAAACCAGATAACCTGGGAAAAGAACTTCAGAGCCCGAAGATTTAAAAAGATAAGGGGCCTTTTCCAACTGATCTAGATTTTTTGGGTCTAATCCCACTGAAATTTCTACGGTATGAACCTTTAAACGAGCCGGAGACATTTGGCTTTGTAGGAAACGCCTCCAAATGAGTCGATAGAGTTTATATTGATCCCCTGTAAGATAGCCTTTAATTTTGTCAGGCTCTTTCTGAACGAAGGAAGGTCGAATCGCTTCATGGGCCTCTTGAGCCCCTTTCTTACTTTTATACACATTGGGAGTTTCCGGCAAATATTCCTTTCCGAAACGTCCCGCGACATACGCTTGGGCCTCATTAAAAGCCTCTTGAGAAATATGATAAGAATCGGTTCTCATATAGGTGATTAATCCGACGCTCTCTTCATCGCCTAATTCAATTCCCTCATAAAGTTCCTGAGCAATTTTCATGGTCTTATAAACTGGAAATCGTAGAGTATTAGCAGCGGCCTGCTGTAATTGACTGGTGATAAAGGGTGGATAGGCCTTTTGGGTTTTATCCTTGCTTTCGACATTTGCGACAAAGAATGTACTTTTAAGAGATTCAAGATCCGCCACAATCTCATGAGCTTTTTTAGAATCAGGGATCTCGATTTTTTCTCCCTTAATCCGATCGAGTTTTGCTTCGAAAACCGATTCTTGAGGGTTTTTCTTTAGAAGCGCCTCGATGGACCAAAATTCTTTAGAAATAAAACTTTTAATTTCTTCTTCGCGATCACAAACCAAACGAACGGCAACCGATTGAACACGTCCAGCCGAAAGACCCTTTCCCACTTTTCTCCATAGGAGGGGACTAATTTTATATCCAACCATACGATCCAAAATTCGACGGGCTTGCTGGGAATCCACCCGATGCATATTAATTTCCCTCGGATGTTTAAAGGCCTCTAAAACAGCACTCTTTGTAATTTCATTAAAACTCACCCGCTGGATTTTCTTCTGTGATTTATCGGTCAAAATTTCAGATAAATGCCAGGCAATGGCCTCCCCTTCCCGATCAGGATCAGGCGCTAGGAAAATCTCAGCACATTGATCAGCAGCCGTTTTCAATTCAGACACAATTTTTTTCCGAGCAACCAAAACTCGATACTGAGGAATAAAACCATGCTCAACATCAACGCCAAATTTACTGGTAGGTAAATCCCGAACATGCCCCATCGAGGCCTTGACTTGAAAATGACTTCCTAAAATTTTATTAATGGTCTTGGCCTTAGCAGGAGACTCTACGATGACCAGAGCCCCTTCAGTTTTTACCTTATTCTCACGACTTGCCACTTCTTACCCCTTTCTTTAACTGGGTCGCCGTTTACCGGTCGCCTGTCACCGGTTACTGGAGACGGGTGACAACAAAGCTTATAGCTTATCTTAATTTTTATCCACAGAATCTCTTAGACCTCATGCTTTTTCATACAAAGATTATAACATAACTGTTTTTCCTAGAATTGGATCGAACTATTCTTTAGAGGCTAAAATCAATCGTTCAATTTTAAGAAATTATTTATTTCTGTAGACGATGGACCGTGGACTGTGGACTGTTTTTTATATAATATTTCCCAGGGAGTTGTTTCACAAAATGTCTTAATTCCAAGCCAAAGAGCAAAGACAAAAGCCGTGAAGTTTCAAATTTTACATGACGAGCAAGTTCATCCACGCTGACAGGTTCAGAATTCAAACCCCTTAAAATGCTTTTTTCTTCCTCAGTCAAGGAAGCTTCTATAAGAGTTTCATCCTTCTCTACAGTGATCTCTATTCCCAATTCTTCCAAAATATCTTCTACACTCTGAACCAATTTTGCCCCCTCTTTAATTAATCCTAAGGTTCCTGAGGCAGAAGGAATATCAATTCTTCCTGGAACTGCAAAAACAGAGCGGCCCTGTTCCAGAGCAAGACTCGCTGTAATGAGAGAACCACTTCGCCTGGCCGCTTCAACCACAACAACCCCTAGAGATAAACCACTGATCATACGATTTCGTTTCGGAAAATTGGCTCCCAATGGAGGAACTTCAGAAGGAAATTCAGTGACGACACAACCCCGCTCAAGAATAGAATCACTTAAAAATCGATTCTCCTGGGGGTAAAAATGACGCATACCACACCCCATCACCCCCACTGTGACCCCTTTTGCTGCTAATGCCCCTTGATGGGCATGGGTATCAATCCCGCGAGCCAATCCACTCACGACTGCGAATTGATAAGAAGCAAGTTGAAACGCTAGGCGATAAGCCGTTTGATTTCCATAGAGAGTGGATGAGCGGGCTCCCACCAAGGCAATCGATAAAACACCTTTGAAAGGATTCTTTCCTTTGAGATAAAGAAGCGGTGGAGGATCATAAATTTGGCTCAACAAGGATGGATAATCTGACTCCCAAAGACTCATCACCTGAATCTTTTCTTGAAATATAAAATCTAACTCTTTCTTCCAGTCTATTTTTTGAGGGGCTTCCAAAATCCGAGAAGCGATGTCTAAACGAAGCTCGAGATTCTGTGACAATGTTTCTGCCTTTGCACCAAAAACATCAACAACATTGGGGAAAAATGCTTTGACTTTCCGAAGGGAGACGGGCCCAACTCCTGGAGTCATGTTGAGTAAAATAAGGGCTTCTTTTTCAGTCATAGAAGAATATGCCCACTAAATCCCACAGCTGTTTTCATAGTTGTTGCCAATGAAAATAACCCCTCCGATTTCCCTTTTTAATTTAAAATCCAAAAATCAAAATGCAAAATGACATATTTAAATTCAAAATTTCTAATGCTATTACAAAGGAAATATTTTAAATTTTACATTGTCATTTTGATTTTTGATGTTTGAATTTTCACAGTTATCTATGAATTTTTTCCAACGCATTTTTAACCAGTTTCGGTGAAACATCTTTGGACGGGAAAACCTCGCCAATTTTTTTCATCAAAACAAAGGTTAAAACCCCTTTTTTCTTTTTCTTGTCAGAGAAAAGATAAGGATAGACATCTCGGGCACGAGGTCTTTTGTAAGAAGTAGGAAGGCCATACAATTTCAAAAGATGAACCAGCCGATCAAATTCCTCTTCCCTCAGCACCCCTTTTTCCTTTGACATCCATGCAGCACAAACCATTCCAATCGAAACAGCTTGACCATGCTTATACATGGAATACCCTGTTGAGGCTTCTAATGCATGGCCAAAGGTATGACCAAAATTGAGAATGGCTCTGAGAGAAGATTCTTTCTCGTCCTCTGACACGACATAGGCCTTCACTTTGGCGGATCGATGAATCATCCATTGTAAGGCCTCTGGGTCACGATCCATGATCAGCCGAACATTTTTTTCCAAAAAATCAAAGAGCTCTACATCTTGAATCACTCCATACTTGACGACTTCCCCCAATCCTGAACGAAACTCTTCTTCACTCAAGGAAGACAAAGTACTGACATCGGCCAAAACCAAACGAGGTTGATGAAAAACGCCAACCAAATTTTTCCCTGCAGGGAGATTGACCCCAGTTTTCCCTCCAATACTGGCATCGACCTGAGCCAAGAGCGTAGTCGGGATTTGAACCACATCAATTCCCCTCATGTAAGTTCCAGCCACAAATCCAGCCAAATCTCCTACGACTCCTCCCCCCAAAGCAATCATAAAGGAACTTCGATCCAGATTACTATCCAACATCACCTGATAAACCTTTTCAGCCCATTCAAAAGTTTTAGAGATTTCGCCTTCAGGAACAAAAATGGGATAAACCCTGATCCGTTTTCTCTTAAGAGCAAGTAAAAGGGGCTCATTAAATAATCCAAATAATTTTTCATGAGTGACAAGAGCACACGAAGTTCCAAGACCTAAATGAGAAACAAGCTCATCGAGACGGCCTAATAAATCCTTCCCGACCATGACCTCATAACTGCGATGCCCCAAGTCTACTCTTACAATTTCCACAATTTTTCCTTTTTAATTCTTCATTTTTAATTTTATTGCTGCACAGTAAATCTTCGTCTGTCTCTGGCAATTGAAAACGCATCTTCACTGTTAAGATTGTTTTGTCGTTCTCAGCCTTTTATCAACAAGGGCTGAGTTTTCCACGCAACAACATTATAGAAATATTTTAATTTTTGATTTGTCATTTTGATTTTTGATTTTTGATGTTTGGATTTTTATAGTTATATTCCTTCGCCCATTCTAAAATGGTCTCTACAATATCATGAATTGACTTATGCGTGGTATCAATCTGATTTGAAATTCTTCGATAAAAGGGTTGACGGGAAGCCCAAAGATCTTCAATTTTTTTGAGAGGTTCACTTCCTCTTAAAAGGGGACGGTCTTGACGATGCCGGGTCCGTTCAAAAATCGTCTGAATGCTTGCATTTAAGCAAATAGCTAAACCCCATTTTTCAAAATCTTCGATATTTTTGGGATCTAAAATAGCCCCTCCTCCTGTGGAAACAACCCATCCCTCTTGAGAAATTAATTCCTTTACCAATTCTCGTTCCCGCTCTCTGAAATAGGGCTCCCCTTTTTTCTCGAAGATCTCTTCAATCCGAGATCCTTCTCTCTCTTCAATTAAGGCATCCATATCCGCCCAGCGAAGTCCAAGACGCCTTGCAAGGACGGGAGCCACAGCACTTTTTCCTGTACCCATGAAACCAAAAAGGACAATGTTCATATTAGAAATTCAAAATTTAAAAGTCAAAATGCAAAATGAAGGAGTTCATTTATTAAATCCCTCCTTAATTTTGACTTTTGATCTTTGATTTTTAAATTTAACCCGTTTAAAAATGGCCTGTCATTAAACTCTAAAGTCATTCAAAAAACTCATATACCAATCTAGAATACAATCTCCCCACATCATAAAAATAAAAACGCCCATCGAAAGAAAAGGGCCAAAAGGAATCCGACTCTCCATTTTTAGCTTTTTAAAAATAATAAACGCGATTCCAAAAATAGATCCCATGATTGAAGCAAGCATGATTGAGCAAAGAGCAGCCTTCCATCCTAACCAAGCACCGACCATACCCATCAATTTCACATCCCCTAGCCCCATCGCATCCTTCTTCATAAAAATCTTTCCAAGCCAGCCAATGAACCATAAAGATCCTGCACCTGCAAAGATCCCCAAAGCCAATTTTCCTAAAGAATCTAAGCGCGTAGCGGCATGAAGATGAGACGGAAAAAATAGCCCTAACACAACAGCCAAAAATAAAAAAAGATAAGTGATTCCATCTGGAATAATATAAAAATCCCAATCAATCACTGTCACCACAATCAAGGCATAAGTCAGAAGAAGCCTTGCAACAATTTCAAGAATGGTGAGATTGGATTGAATCGATTCATTCCAGACCCAAAGTGTTAAAAGGGAGCTGATGGATTCAACCAAGGGATAACGAAATGAAATTTTTTCTTCACAAAATCGACATCGTCCTGAAAGATTTAAATAACTGATAATGGGAATATTGTCATACCACGAAATAGTCCTGGAACAGCGAGGACAGTAGGACCGGGGCGTTATAATGGACCGCTCCCGCGGCAAGCGATAAATACACACATTCAAAAAACTTCCGATACACGCACCCAAAAATAAAAGAATAAGAATCATGGCTACTCCAAAAAACAGTTCAAGGTTTAAAGTTTAAAGTTCAAAGTTAAAAAAGTCTTTCTGTTTTTGCCTCGAGCCTCGAGCCTCCAGCCGTTTTTATGCTTTTCCTCTTTAAACCTTAAACTTTAAACTGTTTTTTAACGCCTTTCTCATTACCTCTATCGGAGCCCGTCTTCCCGTCCAAATCTGAAAGGACAACGCCCCTTGATACAGAAGCATATTCATTCCTCCTGAAGCTCGACAACCTCGAGCAATCGCCTCTCGTATCCATGTTGTTTCAGATGGATTGTAGATTAAATCATAAACATAAGTCCTGGGATCAAGCCAGTTCGGAGAAATGGGCATGGGATCGTCTTTCGCCATTCCTAAACTCGTGGCATTGACAACACAATCAGCCGCTCCAATTTCAGTACGACTTTCGGTACTTCCTAAAACACATCCGGTCACTTCAATTTCCGGAAAATGCACTTTAAGATGCCGGATTAAAATTTTGAGACGAATTTCACTACGGTTCAGAATGCTGATCGAGCGAACTCGCGATAGGGCTCCTTGAACGGCCACCGCTCGAGCGGCTCCCCCTGCTCCGATCACCAATAAACGAGCATTTTTAAGAGATCTCCCCCACCCTTCCTCCAACGCCTTTTTAAAGCCCTGGACATCGGTATTAAAGCCAATGAGCCTGCCATCCTCATTCTTAATGGTATTCACAGCCCCAACCTGAGCCGCCTCGGGACTGAGCTCATCAAGCCAATGACACACCTTCTCCTTATAAGGAATAGTGACATTCACGCCATTCAGATGAAGAGCACGAAGAGCTTCAATCGCCTTTTTTAAATCATCAGGAAGAATTTGAAAAGCAAGATAAACCCCATCCATTTTTAAATACTGGAAGGCCGCATGATGCATGGCTGGAGAAGCCGTGTGACGAATCGGAAAACCAAAGATACCACAGATGTATTTTTTTTGAAGCATCATGAAAAACCCATATAAAAATATTGCGGATTGCGGATTTCGAATTGCGGATTTAAGGAGGTTATTTATTTAAAATCCGTTCTGTCTTTGCTTTTCACTCCGCAATTCGCAATCCAAAATCCGCAATTCTCTAGACTCCCTTCACATCCTTCTTCTCTTTAATAAAAAGAATCCGGTTAATGGCATTTAAATAAGCTCGAGCGCTCGCCTCAAGAATGTCGGTCGAAGTTCCCTTCCCTGTCACCGTACGGGAATCAATTTGAACCTTGACCACGACCTCTCCCAAGGCATCTTTCCCACTTGTGATGGACCTTAAGGAATAGTCCAATAGTTTTCCTTTAATCCCAGTAAGTCGATCAATGGTATTGTAACTTGCATCGACCGGACCATCTCCACAGGCCGCATCTTCAAAAACCTCCTGATCTTTCCTGAGGCGAACCGTAGCCGTAGGAACAGTCGTATTTCCACTGGCAATATGAAGATATTCCAATTGAAAAATTTCAGGAACTTGGGCCAATTCATCCTCCACTAAGGCAACCAAGTCTTCGTCATAAACCGTTTTTTTCTTATCGGCCAGAACTTTAAATTTTTCAAAAAGCTTGTCAATTTCTTCCTGATTCAAGGAAAATCCAAGCAATTTCAATCTTTCACGAAAGGCATGACGCCCTGAATGTTTTCCCAAGACCAAATTGCTGGCGGAAAGCCCTACGTCTTCAGGACTCATAATTTCATAAGTCGTTCGTTCTTTTAATACCCCATCTTGATGAATCCCTGATTCATGGGCAAACGCATTCTCGCCCACAATGGCTTTATTGGGTTGAACAACCATTCCTGTTAAATTACTCACCAAGCGACTGGTCTTAATAATTTCTTTCGTACGGACATGCGTTTCTACATCTTTAAAAATATCCCTTCGCGTCTTGAGGGTCATTACAATTTCTTCAAGTGAGGCATTTCCTGCACGTTCCCCAATTCCATTGATCGTGCACTCAATTTGGCGAGCCCCATTTCGAATCGCCATCAAGGAATTTGCAACCGCCAACCCCAAATCATTATGGCAATGAACGCTGATCACAGCTTGAGCCATATTTCTGACATTTTGTCGAAGATAATAAATCAATTTTCCAAAATCTTCTGGAAAGGCATAACCTACCGTATCCGGAATATTGACAGTTTTTGCCCCCGCCTCAATGACGGCCTCGACCACTTTGGCCAAAAAAGCAGGCTCTGTCCTGGAAGCATCCTCTGGAGAAAATTCGACATCCTCGACATACTTCCTTGCCTTTTTAACCCCTTCTACCGCCATTTTCAAAATTTCATCTTCTGCTTTTTTTAATTTATACTGCATATGAATTTTAGAAGTTGCCAAAAAAACATGAATACGGGAAAGAGAAGCCTTCTCCAAAGCCTGCGCTACCTTTTCAATATCCTTATCCACACAGCGGGCGAGCCCAGCAATTCTGGGCCCTTTGACCTCAAGAGAAATAGCCTTCACCGCCTCAAAGTCATCCGGAGAGGCAATGGGAAATCCCCCTTCAATGACATCCACATTAAGAGCGGCCAATTGATGAGCCACTTCCAGTTTCTCGCGCAGATTCAAACTTGCGCCCGGACATTGCTCACCATCACGCAAAGTGGTATCGAAGATAATAATTTTTTCTACAGATTTACTGTTCATAGTCGAGACCGAAAAATCCAAAATTCAGTCATGAAAATAGAAAAAATGTACAATAATGTTCTTTATTTTCACCCACTTGGGTGGACTGAAAGTTCATGATGACAAAAATCAAAATGCAAAATGACAAACTAAAATTTAAAAAGTTAAAAAACCAAAGGCTTTATAAAATTTTGGATTTTGATCTGTCATTTTGATTTTTGAAAACAGCAACTCTTTTAATGAATAATCTCCTTAAATCCGAAATCCGCAATAAGTATTAATACAGCTTTCTCTTAATCTCTTTTCCACCCAACCATGGCATCAACTTACGTAACTTTTCACCCACTTTTTCAATAGAATGTTCCGAATCCCTCTTTAAAATTGCATTGTAAACAGGGCGATTGGCCTTGTTCTCTAAAATCCATTCCCGAGCAAATTCACCCGTTTGAATTTCGGTTAAAATTTCTTTCATCCGAGCCCGCGTCTCAGCATTCACAACACGAGGGCCACGTGTAATATCCCCGTATTTGGCCGTCTCACTGATAGATTTTCTCATATTCGAAATTCCACCCTCATAGATTAAATCAACAATCAGCTTCACCTCATGAAGGCATTCAAAATAAGCCACTTCAGGCTGATAACCCGCATTCACCAAGGTTTCAAAACCCGCTCGAATCGATTCGGTTAATCCACCGCAAAGAACCACTTGCTCGCCAAATAAATCGGTTTCTGTTTCTTCTTTAAACGTCGTCTCCAACACTCCAGACCGAGCCGCTCCAATTCCTTTCGCATAGGCCAAAGCGACTTCATGGGCCTTACCCGTAGAGTCCTGATAAATCGCCAAAAGAGCAGGAACACCTCCTCCTTCAGTATACGTCCTTCGAACCAAGTGACCAGGCCCTTTCGGAGCAATCATAAAAACATCCACATCGCTGGGTGGAACAATCTGACCAAAATGGATATTAAATCCATGCGCAAAAGCAATCGACTTCCCCGGCTTAAGGAAAGGGGCCACATCCTTTTGATAAACCTCCGGCGCCTTCATGTCTGAAACTAAGAACATGATGCAATCCGCTTTTTTTGCTGCCTCTAAAGAGGTTAAAACCTCAAGCCCGGCCTTCTCAGCCTCTTTCCATGAGGGACTCCCCTGATAAAGGCCTACCACGACCTTAACGCCGCTATCCTTTAAATTAAGCGCATGGGCGTGGCCCTGGCTTCCATACCCTAAAACAGCAACGGTTTTATTTTTCAAATATTTTAAATCTGCATCTTTGTCGTAATACATCTTGGTCATAACGATCTCCTTTTATAACTTTAAATCCAAAAATCAAAATGCAAAATGACAAACTAAAATTTAAAAAGTTAAAAACCAAAGGCTTTATAAAATTTTGGATTTTGATCTGTCATTTTGATTTTTGAAATTTGATTTTTGATTTTCATTCTCTTAAAAGTGCTACTTTCCCTGTTCTGGCAACCTCTTCAATTCCAAAACCTTTCATCAAATCAAAAAAACCATGGATCTTAGATTCATCACCTGTAATTTCAATGGTCAAAGACTCATGAGCCACATCGACAATTTTGGCCCTAAAAATATCCACCATCTGCATAATCTCAGAACGCGTTTTAGCGCTTGCAGTCACTTTGATCAAAACCAATTCTCGTTCAACTCTTTCCTTACCTTTCATATCAATAACTTTAATAACATCTATCAGTTTATTGAGCTGCTTAACCACTTGTTCCAAAACGAGGTCATCCCCTTGAACAACAATCGTCATTCTTGAAACAGTAGGATCATGAGTCTCTCCCACAGCAAGACTATCAATATTAAATCCCCGACCACTGAAAAGTCCCGCCACCCGTGCCAAAACTCCAAACTTATTTTCAACTAAAACAGAAATCGTATGTTTCATTTTTACAAGGCTCCTAAATTGCTCCCGAATTGGTGCTAAGGGTATCAAAAAATCAAGGAATTTGTCTTCTAAAAATTAAACTTTGCCCTTGTCAATGATGCCATGGGGTCCAATATTCCTAAAAAGATAGGCTTCTTTGGTGCTGCTAAAAGTAAAGCGGTACTTAGAGGTGACATACCCTTCCCATATCTCATTGTACCGATGGATATTTAAGGAAGGATGCATTGGGTTTTCCATGAATAATTTCAATTTTTCATCGAAGCGTTTCTGGATAGAAAAAGGCATGCGTTGATAGTTTTGCTTGAAGGTGTCTGTAAAATCTACCGGCTTTTTAGCCATCGAACGGCGTCTTTTGCGTTGTTAAATCTGTTGACTCTTCCATGTTTGATGTCTTCAGCTGCAAGATGTTCTTCTAGCCCCCAGTCAAAGATGGCCTTGGATTTCCTGGATAAACTCGAAAGAAGCTGGTTGATAAAGGTTGATCGCGGGGTCTGCCCTCGAAACGCATCTATCCAGCGAAGAATAGATTGATCGATCGTAACATTGATATGAGATTTGGATATCATTTTTAGCTCCAAAAAAATACTATTCTACTTCTTTACTACTTTCAAGGGTTTTTTAGAAGAATTTTCGAAGCGAGGGATAAGAAAATCAATAAATCAATGAACGTCCCGTTTTTCTTTTTTTAAGAGATTTTCAAGAATATTAATCGGCAATGGAAATACAATCGTCGTATTTTTTTCCACGCCAATTTCGGTTAATGTCTGTAAATAACGCAGCTGAATGGCCGCAGGCTCTTGAGCAATAACACTCGCGGCCTGATAAAGTTTTTCAGCCGCTTGAAATTCGCCTTCAGCATGAATAATCTTTGCACGTTTTTCACGCTCGGCTTCGGCCTGTTTAGAAATGGCTCGAATCATTTCAGGAGGAAGATCGACTTGTTTAACTTGAACGGAGCTGACCTTAATTCCCCAAGGTTCCGTATGCTGATCCAAAATATTTTGCAACTTTACATTTAAAGTTTCTCTTTTGCTTAAAAGATCATCTAACTCGACTTCCCCCAATACAGATCTCAACGTCGTTTGAGCCAATTGCGAAGTTGCATAAAGATAACTTTCTACATCAATAATCGCCCGCACAGGATTGACCACACGAAAATAACAGACCGCATTTACTTTCACGGAAACATTGTCTTTTGTAATAATGTCTTGAGGTGGAACATCTAATGTAATGGTCCTTAAAGAAACCCTGACGATCCGGTCTAAGGGCCAGAAAACAAAGATTAAGCCAGGGCCCTTGGCCTCTCCCAGAACTCGTCCGAGCCTAAAAATGACACCCCGTTCATATTCATTGAGTATTTTAATGACACTGATTAAATAAAAAATAACGACTCCAACCATAATCACCAAGGGCGAAAAAATCATAATGCCTCCTTATTATTTTATTTCCTCAACCGTTAATTTCAAATTTTCAATTTTAACAACTCGAACCTTTTGACCTTGGGGAATGGGCCGAGAAGAAACAGCCTCCCAATATTCACCGCGAATGAGAACTTTGCCTTCCAAAGAAAGAGCAGTCTGCGTAACCCCCAAAGTTCCAACCATTCCTTCTAAGCCCGTTTCAACCTTTCGTTTAAACGTCTTAATCGCTAGTCTCATCAAAAGCATCAAAATCAAACCAAAGGGAATAACGACAGCCAGCGCAACAGAAGGAGTTATTTTAAGTTCCGGCTGAGGAGCATCCACCAAAATCAAGGTCCCTATCAGCATGGAGATAATCCCTCCGATTCCCAAAATTCCGAACCCCTGAACCTTAATTTCTGCTATAAAAAGACCGAAGGCCAATAAAATTAAAAGAACACCTACAAAATTGATGGGAAGGAGAGAAAAACCGATTAAAGAAAGGAGTATAGAAAGGGTTCCTAACACACCGGGGGCAATCATTCCAGAATGAGCGAACTCAAAATAGAGAAGAAGAAGGCCCAAAAGTCCTAAAAGAAGGGCTAGATTAGGATCACTGATGGCCAATAGAATTCTCTGGCGAAGCGTCATCTGAAAAGGCTTTAAGGGGCCGATTTCTTTTGGCAAAGTGACCTCTTCCCCTGAAAATCGTTTGATCACTTTTCCTTTCAAGAATTGAAGAAGCTCGTTTTCATCCCTTGCAATGAATTCAATTAATTTTCCGTCGAGTGCCTCTTGAGCTGTAAAAGATTTACTTTCGGTAATTCCTTTTTCAGCCAATTCTTGGCTACGGCCTCTTTTCTCAACAATGCTTTTTAAATAAGCCTTGGCATCATTGGTCACCTTTTCAACTAAAGTAGAGGCCTTCCCTTCTTCCAAGGGATAAACACCCCCAAGCGCCAAAAGGGGATGGGCGGCACCTGTATTGGTTCCGGGGGCCATGACAGCCAAGTCACTTGAGAGCAAAATAAAAAACCCAGCAGACGCCGCTCGAGCTCCTGAAGGACCCACATAAACAATCACCGGGATTTCACTTAAAAGAATTTTTCCAATAATTTTACGCATCCCTTCATCAAAACCACCGGGAGTATTCAAGCGTAAAATAACAAAAGGCGCTCGCTCTGATTGCGCCTGATCCATGGCCTGAACCACAAAATCAGCAAGAACAGAATTAATAGGGCCTTCGATATCGATCCGGTAAGGGTCAGAGGCGTGAACGAGAGATCCACTGAGCACTGTTAAGAAAAGAATAGCTAGAATTAGTTTTTTCATTTCTTCTTAACCACCTTTTAATTTCGGAATTCGGATTTCGAATTTCGGACTTTAGGAATAAATATCTAAAAAAGTTTTGCTTTTCGAGTCCGCAATCCGCAATTCGAAATCCGCAATTGTCTCATCCCGTCACCGCTCCCCTAGACGCTGAAGAAACCATGCGGGCATATTTGGCCATGACCCCTTTCGTATAATGAGAAGCTGGAGCTTTCCATTTTTCAAGCCTTTGACGGATTTCAGTGTCTAAAAGTTCAACATTCAACTGACGATTTTTAATATCAAAAATAATCATATCCCCATCTTTTAAAGATGCAATGGGACCTCCTACAGCAGCTTCAGGCGCAACATGTCCTGCCATTAAACCGTGAGTGGCTCCTGAGAAACGGCCATCGGTCATGAGTGCCACTTGATCCCCTAAACCTTCTCCCACCAAAGCCGCTGTAATGGCCAGCATCTCACGCATTCCAGGTCCTCCCTTAGGACCTTCGTAACGAATGACAACGACATCACCCACCTTAACTTGACGACTCTCAACTGCATGAAAGGCATCTTCTTCACAATTAAAAACCCGCGCAGGCCCTTTATGAAGCATTCTTTCATGACCCGCAACCTTTACCACACATCCTTCTGGAGCCAAATTCCCTTTTAAAATGACAAAACCTCCTGTCGGCTTAATTGGATTATTTAACGGTCTAACCACTAATTGTCCTTTAGCCTCTTTGGCAAGATGGGCCTCTTCTCCAATTTTTTTTCCTGTGACGGTCATTTCATCCGGATTAAGAAGTCCCCCATCTAAAAGCCTTTTAGCCACTAAACGGGTTCCACCCGCTCGATATAAATCAGGCGCCACGTAACGGCCCCCGGGCTTAAGATCAGCCAAAAGCGGCGTCTTTGAGCTAATGCGGTCAAAATCATCAATATTTAAAGGAAGACCCATTTCATCAGCAATGGCTAAAAAATGAAGAACACCATTGGTCGATCCTCCTGTAAGAGCAATCGAGGCAATGGCATTTTCGATCGCTTTATAAGTGATAATTTGGTAAGGAGTAAGTCCTTTTTTTAGGACCTCCATGATTAATTGTCCTGCCTTAAAAGCGACTTCATCTTTTTTGGGATCCATAGCGGGAACACCAGCACTCCCCATGGGAGAAATCCCCAGCATTTCCATTGCAATCGCCATGGTATTAGCCGTAAATTGTCCACCGCAGGCTCCAGGACCCGGGCATGCAACATCTTCGAGTTTATGAAGTTCTTTTTCCGTCATTCGACCGGCCGCACACGCACCCACCGCCTCGAAAACATCCTGAATCGTGACATCATGCCCTTGATATTGTCCTGGCATAATCGACCCTCCATAAAGCATCAGGGAAGGAAGATTGAGACGAGCCAGCGCCATGACAGTACCAGGAATGGTTTTATCACATCCTGAAAGAGCCACCACCGCGTCAAACAAATGTCCTCGAGCCACCAATTCAATGGAATCTGCAATCACCTCTCGGCTGATTAAAGAGGCCTTCATTCCTTCTGTTCCCATGGAAATTCCATCCGAAACAGAAACGGTATTAAATTCAATTGGGGTTCCCCCAGCTCGACGAATCCCTTCCTTGACCTTTTCAGAAAGCCTTCTCAAATGAAAATTGCAGGGCATCACTTCAATCCACGTATTCGCAACTCCAATCAGGGGCTTTTTTAAATCCTCATCCGTAAATCCAATCGACTTCATCATCGCCCGAGTAGGTGCACGATCCGGGCCATCTGTTAAGGCACCGCTTCGATGTTTTAAATTTTTGATCATGGCTTATGACTCCTATAAAGAGGACTCATGATATCACAAGCGCTAAAGTCACGAATATGATTTTCTCATTACAACCGTGAAAATCCAAAAATCAAATATCAAAAATCTTGTCGGACAATGTAAAACTTAAAATGTCTCCCTTGCAATGGCATTTAAAATTTTGGATTTTAGGTTGTCATTTTGAATTTTGATTTTTGAATTTTAAATTAACACTACCGAAGACGATTGTTGTACAATTCCCTTGAGTTTCAGAATTAGGGAGTGAGAATATGGCAACATGGGTTTTGTTGGGAGTTGTTGGGATTATCGTCCTATGGCTGATCGGGGCTTATAATAGTTTGGTCAAAGGCCGTTATGGCGTCAAAAATGGCTGGGCACAAATTGACGTGCAGCTAAAGCGGCGATATGACCTCATTCCTAATTTGGTGGAGACGTGTAAAGGGTATCTCAAGCATGAAAGAGAAACCCTCGAAAAGGTGATTCAGGCAAGGAACATGGGACTTCAAGCCTCTGGGGTCAAAGCCCAGGCCGAAGCGAATAACATGCTGACCGATACCCTGAAATCCCTCTTTGCCGTTGTGGAGAATTATCCAGATCTTAAAGCAAATCAAAACATGCTGGCCTTACAAGAAGAACTCACTTCAACAGAGAATAAAATTGCATCGGCCAGAGAATTCTATAACGATTCAACAGCAAGATATAATACTCAAGTTCAATCCTTCCCTACAAACTTCATTGCCAATCTTTTTAAATTTTCTCCTGAAGAATTTTTTCAAGCCCCTGAGACTGAAAAACAAGCACCGAAGGTTTCATTCAGTTAAGGTTAGACAAGTTCTTTAACGCCCGTACCTTCCAACGCATCCACCTGCAAAAGTTTTTCTTCAAACTTTCCCATATGCTTTTCAGCCTTTTCAAAACTTCCAGACGCATTAGAAAGATGGGCGCCAACCCGGTCAAAATCTTCTTTAAATTTTCCAAACTCATCCGCTAAACGATGCAATTGACCCAAAGTCTCCAAGGCCTTATCTTCAATTTTCATCCCTTTAAGTCCCAAAAGAATGACTTGTAAGTACGCATAAAAACTATTGGGAGAAACAGGGATGACCCTCTTTTCTAAAGCGTAATGGAAAAGCGAATGACTTGTTTCACTCGTATCATCTTTAATAATGGTTTCATAGTAGACATTCTCGGCAGGGATATACATGAGAGCAAAATCAAACGTTCCTTCATCCAGGGAGATATATTTAGAGGCAATGGCATCAATATGTTTTTTGACATCGGTCAGAAATTGCTTACGATACGTTTTCTTTTCTAGATCCGATGAGGCGCTTAATCCTTTTAAAAAATTTTCTAGAGGAAATTTAGAATCCACACTGACCAGATGCCTTCCACCAAGACGAATAACGGCATCCACCTTTGCCCCTGATTTAAAACCATATTGTAACTGATAATATTCTGGAGGAATAATCTGACTTAAAAGATCTCCTAAAAAAAATTCTCCCAATCCTCCTCGCAATTTTGGAGCTCGTAAAATTTCTTGAAGACGGGCAATGTCTTTTCCTACTTCAAAGATCTGCCGATTAGACTCTTCAAGCTTGCCCAATTTATTTTGAACCTCTCCCACCACCCGGGCCGTACCCTCAAGCCTCCCTCCAATATCCTGACGGGTTTGATGCAATTGATCACCCACCTGTTTCAAAATACCCACTAATTGTTGTTGAACCACTTGAGCATTCCCATCGAGACTTAATCTAACCTCGGAGCGAAAACTGTCCAATGTTTTTTGGATCAAAAGCTCCTGAGTTTGAGATTGAGAGAACTTCGATTTCAAAAGAAAAAAAAGAAGCCCCCCAAAAATCCCTATCAATAAACCGATCATCCCCGCCCCTATTCCAAATACCATGAATAAATTCTCCTATCGAAAATTTTCAATTCTCAATTTTTAATTTTTAATTGTTTTCTCCTCCCACATCGGTGGAGGAAAGGCAGGATGAGCAAAGAAAAACCCTTGAGCACAGTCGACCCCCAAAGAGGTCAGAATATCAGCTTCTCCTTGGGTTTCAACCCCCTCCGCAATCAGCGTCCCTTGACGAGATTTAACAAGATTAATAAAAGCTCGAACCACGTCCTGTTTCACATGGTTCGATTCAATCCCCCTAATAATAGATTGATCAATCTTGATATAGTGAGGATCTAAAATAGCAATGGATTCCATGGAGGCGTAGCCGCTTCCCGCATCATCAATGGCAAATTGATAGCCTTCTTCTTTCATGAGTTTAATCATGGTTTGAAGCTGCTCAAAATCTTTCACTGCCTTGCGTTCGGTGATTTCAAAAACAATTCTTCCAGAAGTACAGCCCACTTCCCTTAACATTTTAAAAATCTCATCGGGACGGATCAAAAGCTCCGACTCAATATTCAAAAATATTTTGTATTGATTAGGAATCAAATATGCAGATTCCATTGCCGATATTTTTGCCAGTCGTTCTGCCTTCATTAAAAATCGTCCCTGAGAAGCAATCCGAAAGATCGTCTCTGGATCTTTAAAAACAGTCCCTTCAGGCCCTCTTGCTAAAGCCTCATAACCTAAAATGGTCTTGGAAGCCAAATAAATCACGGGCTGAAAAACAGTTGTCATTTCCCCATTATCAATCAGTTTTTTAAGTTCAGAGGCCAAATGAGGAACTTTTGAAAAACGCTGCTCAGCCGCAAAATCAATAGCTTCACGAATCGCCCGCCCAATCAATCCACCCAGAGGAAGTCCCTTAACTGGAGTAATCGATGACCAGCCCAAGAAAAATTGCAACATGTCACCATTTTGAATCCCCGGATAGTTTTTAAAATGTTGGGTGAGTTGTTCTCGTACGATATCTGACATTCGCGTTAGCAAACCTTCAGTCCATTGAAGACAAGTTTTCGCTCTAGAAACGAAAAAAACGATAAAATCATCTCTCCAAATACGGCTTGTTGGAAGGACTTCAAGAAAGCTAGGAACTTTTTCTTTTAACGTTAAAAGACACTTGGCCGTTTCGCGAAAGAGTTTATCGACAAATTCCCAACCTTGATGCTCTTCAACTGCCCAAAACTTGGAGGCATCGAGATAGACCAAACCTACTGGCGCTCCTTTTGCCAAAGCATTTTCAATCTGAGTTAAACTCTTTTCGAACGGATGAACATCATCTCCAACTGATTCCGAATAGGACTCTTCAAGCATTTTATTCCTCGTTTGTTGACCCTCTTATAAAGCATCTCATTATAAAATTTAGGGAGTCAAGAATCAATAAAGTTCTAATTTGAACAAAATGTAAACTTACGAATGCTTTTTTTCCAGAAGGGAAATGGCTTGTAAAGCAAGAACGTAGCTCTGGGGACCAAAACCTGAGATTTGCCCCAAGACAACAGGAGCCGTCATAGACTTTTGCCGAAATTCTTCTCGGGCATAAATATTGGAAAGATGGACTTCGATGGTTAGAATTTTTACCGCCTGAATGGCATCTCGAATCGCCACACTGGTATGAGTATAGGCCGCAGGATTAATCACAAGATAATTATATTTTTGTTTTAACAGACTTCCAATCTTGGAAACAATGTCTCCCTCGTGATCCGACTGAAAAAAATTAATTTCAAGGCTCAATAATTTTGCAGTCTTCTTTAAATCCTCATTGATCTTCTCTAAACTCATGTGGCCATAGACTTCAGGCTCTCGTTCACCCAGAAGACCCAAATTGGGGCCATGAATAATTAGAACTTTAGTCATAGATTTATTGACCCATTTCTCTCAAATCTATCTGCAACATCCTACTTCTTTTTTCAACTTTCTCATCCTTTTTCGAACTTCCAGAGCATCTCCTCCAAATTCACGAACCTTGCGATATTCTAGCAAGGCCTGTTGAGCCCGTCCAATGCTTTCATAAAATTGGGCCAATGCAAAATGGAGTTGAGGATGAGTCGGATAGTTTTCGATGGCCTTTTTAAAATAAAATTCCGCTTCTTGGATGATCTCTTTGGATGATTTTTCCTTCGATTGTTTAAAAAGAAGGGCTAAACGATAAGGATAAGCTGGATTAAAAGGATCTTTTTGGCAGGCCTCTCCATAATACTGAATGGCTTTAGCCTCGTTCTTTTCTATTTGCAAAATGGATCCTTTCAAAAAATAGGCTTGGGCATTGAGAGGATTTTTTTCAATCGACTCATTTAGAAAATCTAAAGTAAGCGCCCAATCCTTTTCCAAAGAGACCTTCTGGGCTTGTTGAAAAAGTCCATCGGCCACATAAAAATTTCTTACAACCAGCAATAATAAAATCACCATCGCCTGACTTAGAAGAATGCTGATCATCTTCCCTAAAGAAGTTGAGATTTGAAATGTGTACCCTGATTTTTTCGATAAGTTACATTGATGTAAAATAGCTAGAAGAGTCCAGGCATTCAACGCAATAGAGGGTTCATAAAGATCAAAATCAATGAGACTATGAATGGAAAAACCTAAAATTCCTAAAAAAGCCCCCAATCCTATCCAAGAAACCTTTTCACGCTTCACCGTTCGACAAAAATAAGTCACCATTGGAAAACACCAGATGAGTAAAAAAACAATCCCTCCGAGCAACCCCAACTCTGAAGTGACTTGAAGAAAATTATTGTGAGCCATTCGGGTTTCCTCGGCCCCTGGGAGTTTGTAATGGGCATAAACGGAACCAAATGTTCCAGGCCCTGACCCCCATAAAGGAAAGTCATGAACCATTTTAAAAGCGGCTTTCCAATATTCGTAGCGGGCACTCGATGATTTAAAAACTCCTAGAGTAAAATTCTCTCCCTTGATCAAAAAGAAAAAAATAATCAACGTCTCTAAAATAAACACACTCCAAAAAAAACGCTTCCTAAAGGGAGGTTTTAGGTTTAATCGAAAAAATAAAATAAGGTAGGCCGCCAGCCTCACAAAGAAAAAAACGACTAATCCTCCCTTCGAAAAAGAGAGAAAAAAAATAAAAAAATAAAGCAAAGGATAAACGAATGCACCTACACCCGTAACCCATATCCAAAGAGGCTTCTCAAACAACAAAAAAATGACCGCGCCAAAAAAAGCGATCGAGATCATTACAACCCACTTAAATCTGCGGTTTCGAATGCCAAATGCGCTGAGCGATAAAGGAAGAAGCGTTAATAAATACCCGGCTAACGCATTTGGATAAATCAAAGTCGAGAAAATACGTGGACTCGCTAACCGAATTCTAAAAGATTGAGAAAGTTGATCGAGGGGGATTCGTTCCATCACATATTGCCGGGTCTCTGCCAGGCCAAAAAAACTTTGATAAAGACCATAGAAACTAACGATCCCACCCGTGACCAGAAGCGTCCCTATCAGTTTAAGCAAATCCCTTTCATCTTCAAAAACATGAACAACGAGAAAGTAGATCAAAAGAGCCGTTGCAACATTTAAAAAAAATTGAATCCCATCCTGAATGTTCTGGGAATGAAACCATGAAAGTAAAAAGAGGATTAGAAAAATAAGATGAAAAAGATGATTCACCGATTTTTGAACCAAAAATTTTCCAAGGAAAATAGATCTCAAACACCCAACAAATCCTAAAAAAAGGGCACTGATCAAAAAAAGGTAATTTGAGTTGGGATAGACAAGACCGGACACTAAGGGGCGTAGAATAACCATTAGACAAACCCCATAGATCAATATCCGCTTTAAAACCCCGTCTATTGAAAAAGACAAGTTCATGTGATAGTATTTCCCTTGAGGAGTATTTTATTATGATTGGACAATTTACTGCAGTTTACAGCAAACAGGGAAAGTGGTATGTCGCTTATGTTGAGGAAATAGCTGGAGTCAATACCCAAGGACGAACACTTTCCGAAGCGAAAAAAAATTTGAAAGAGGCATTGCAAATGGTTTTGGAAGCTAACCGTGCACTTGCTCACCGAAGTCATGGTAAGAATGTAATTGAAGAACCCATTTCGATTGCCGTCTAATGAAACGAAAGGAACTTCTTCGTCATCTTCAATCGTATGGCTGTCTTCTCTTTCGTGAGGGGAAAAAGCATTCGATTTATTGGAATCCCACCAACCAAAAAACCTCCTCTGTTCCTCGTCACACAGAAGTAAATGATTTTCTCGGGAGAAAAATTTGCCGCGATTTAAATATTCCGATTTTATAATCATACCGTTAAGTTGAATGGATCCTCCCAAAATACTCTAACATTGCAATAATCATTACAAAAGCAGATGCCTGTAAAAAAATAAAGAGAAAGCCCCAAGGCTCAATCATCCCCAACAAAAGAGAGGAAGTACCGAAGGCAAAAGAAACAAGATAGAGAAATAGCACGGCTCCTCTCTGACTCATTCCCAAATGGACTAAACGATGAGAAAAGTGGGTTTTATCTCCTTTAAAGATGGGGCGTTTTTGATGAAGTCGAATTAAAATAACGCTTAAAAGGTCATAAAGGGGAACACCCAAAACAAGGACCGGCATTAAAATCGAAAAGGAGGTTGATCCTCCTCTTCGATAGTAAGTGCCCAAAATAGTCATACTGGCCATTAAGAATCCCAAAAGATAACTTCCCGCATCCCCCATAAAAACCCTTGCCGGGTGAAAATTAAATATTAAAAATCCCAAGACAGAGCCTATAAAAACACAAAGAAATAAACTGACAAAATACTGGCCCTCAGCCATCGAGATCACAAGGAGAAAAAGGCCTGAGATCACTGCAATTCCGGCAGAAAGGCCATCCATATTATCCAAGAGGTTAAAAGCATTGGTGATCGCCACGACCCAAAGCACCGTTAGGAAAAGACTCATTCCCGGAACGTGTGTAAAAAGGGTAATGCGAATCCCTGAAAAAAATAAAAAGAGAGCCGCGATGATTTGAACGATTAACTTAGGCCATGCCCCCAGTTCAACAATATCGTCGATCAGTCCTACAAAAAAAACGATGAGGCTCCCAAGTAAAATAAAAAACAGTTTATGAACGGTCGATAAAGCCCCTGGAATATATCGAACGACATCTTGAGGGATCCAAGCTTGAAAAACAGGTGAATTTTTAAAAAAGCTCAAGAGAATAACATTAAAGAAAACCGTTCCAAAGAATGCCCCCATGATTCCCAATCCCCCCAAAAGCGGAACAGGTTTTTTTTGCAATTTTCTGGGGGATAGATCATCAAAAAGATGTGTTTTTAAGGCAAGCCCTATCGATCCCTTTACACAAAGAAGGGAAAGCAAAAATGAAAATGCGATTAAATAAAGATAAGTGATAAACCACATGATAAACAGTTCAACCCCGTTATCCAACGGGGTAAAAGTTTAAAGTTTAAGGTTCAAAGTTAAAAGCTTGGAGTACAGGGCCTCGATTTGTTCAACCATGTATTCTTTTCTAAAATAAGGATCCACAAATTTCATTCCTTTCTGACCCATTTTATGAGATAGATCAGCATCCTTTAAAAACTTGATCATGGCCTCAGACAGAGATAATGTATCACATGGAGGGATCAAAAATCCGTTTATCCCCTCCTGAACCACCTCTCGTGCCCCATCAATATCGAAAGAAATGACGGGCTTTCCAGAAGCAAGAGCTTGCGGCAAAACCTTTGCTAGGCCTTCTCTAAGAGAGACATGGACGACAAGGTCCATCGCTGATATAAGTTGAGGAATTTCTTCTGGTTGCACAAGACCTGTAAAAATAAAATTTCTTTCGAGATTCCCCATTTTAATTTTCTCGATCAATGATTCTTTTAAAATTCCATCCCCTACGAGCAAAAATTTCACTTCAGGAAATTGAGCCACCACTTTTTGGGCAGCTTCGATTAAATATTCATGGCCCTTTAAATGAAACAGACGTGCAATTTTCCCGATCACACAATCTTGGGGGCCTATTCCTAAACGGCTCCTGATTTTTGTTACATCATAATCTCTTCGAAGAAATGGATTTAAATTCATTCCGCTTCGAATGGTGGTAAACTTTTCAAGAGGGGCTACCTTTGCTTGAACGGCTTGATCTCGCATGGCATCAGCCACGGTAATAATTCGATCTGTCCATCGGGCAGCCCAACGTTCTAAAATGCGATACAGCAAATTGATCATTTTATTTTGATACGGATAAAATGGAAGACCATGAATCGTGTGAATCACCACAGGAACCCTTGCCCCATGGGCTGCAAGTCTTGCAAGAACTCCAGCCTTAGAGCTATGGGTATGAACAATATCAAAATGCGATCGGCGAAAAAGAAAGAATAGTTTTAAACATGCCACCACATCCCGAATAGGATGAATATTTCGTCTTAAAGAAGGTTCAATAATGAGTTGAAAAGATGGGTTGGTTTGAAGCTGATCTAATAAATCCCCTTCAGGCCCCTTTTCAGGCCCTGTAATCAAAGTGACTTCGTAATTTGATTTTTGACAAAGGCCTTCCACCGTAAGAAGCGTGTTCTCCTGAGCCCCTCCAATAATCATACGGGTAATCACATGGCAAACTTTGACTTTAATCATATTTTATTTTCTTCCTCAACATCTCATCGATCATTTTGATTGGATAAATGGACACATCCGATCGCTTCATTACTTCATGGGCCTGTTACAAAATGCAAGTTTTACCGTTCGAGCCTAGTCGAGAACAAATGTTTTGAGCTCGACTCTTCTCGACTCGGCTCGAAATCTTCGACTTCTCGAGACTCGGCTCGAAGAATAACGGGTAATGCACATTTTGCAAGAGAGCCTTCATCCCCCCATAAATCAAGCCTATTCTCACTTGTAAATTGAAAGTGAAAGTTTCATATTACAAAAAATTCTTTAACTGATTGTAAAAGAATAAGATAAGAAATGTCAGGGTTTTATAATTTTATAAATATCGATCCCGCCTTTTTCCTGGTGAAAAACAGGTTTAGAATAATCTCGAAGAAACAGATTTAACTTTCTCCCGTCTATTCTATCACTCCAATGCGGGAACGAGTGATCCAGCCTCCTCATTTCATTCTGATGAATAAGAATGTATGAAATCCCATCGGATCGAAGGCGCTGATAAATTTCCCCGCTATTTTTTGCCCCTTCCAGATACTGTACAATCACCGGAACATCAAAGGGAGTGGAGGCAAGAACATCCCTCTTCAGATAGAATACACGTGCTTCACCCACCAAAAGGACTTTTTCACCAGGCTTCATTGCTCGATTGAGAAATTCTACCGCCCGATAGGGAGGGAGTCGATGCCGCAAATATTTTGGAGTAGATTCCAGGCTGAAGAGAGAACGTTCTGCCCCTAAACCTTCTAAATAAAGGGTCATGAACCCCAAATTCCAAATCATGAAAATAGAAAAAGCACACGCCATGATCCTTCTTAAGGGCACTGACGAACGAAACTGGGTGAACGATACCCCTGCGAGTATGGAAAGGGCAGGAAAAACAGGTAAGAGAAAACGACTGTCCCCCGTGGTTTTCAAAAATCCAAGTATATATCCTGCGCTAACATAGATGAACAAAGCTAAAAGTTTGGGCTCTTTAAGCGACAGAAAAATCAGGGGCAGTCCAATATAAGCCGTTGGAATAAAATCATCCGCATGTTGAATCATCCAGGTAAAAGAATTTGCAAGGTTCGTTTGATGAGTCAAGGATAGGGTTCCATAATGAACCTTGAGGCGTTGATACAGTTCAAGAGGCCAAAAATGGTTTTGAAAAAGAGGATATCCAAATGGAAAAATCGGATCTCCTGTTTCGATCCAATTTTTTAACCACCAGGGCGAAACCACAAGCAGAGAAAAAATCAGAAAAAGAAGGCCGCTTAAAAGAATTTTTCCTTTTTTCTTTTCCCTGATAAATTGAAAACCCCCAACCAAAAATAAACAGGCCCAAACATAAATTAAGGCCGTCGTTTTTGACCCTAAAGCCAGTCCAGCGAAAATACCTGAAAGCATTCTATTTCTGGAATTTGCCTCCAAAAACAAGAGAAGGGCTGCTAGAGAGAAATAAACGAGTCCAAGGTCCGATTTACCGAGCCACGCAACGCCCGCAAGATGGATGGAGCATAAAAAAAGTGCAAGTGAAAGAAGAGCCGATTTTTTGCCCCAAATTGGACCTGTAAATTGATAAATCAAAAAACCTGAGAGCCCCGCAAAAAATACATTTAAAAGTTTTATAAATCCAACTTTTCCTAAAAGTAAAAAAACCAAATATAACATTTCGACATTCATCGGAAAATGGGAAAACATATTACTCGAAATGGGAAATATTTTTCCGGCCTTGAGATAAAGATCTGGAATACCTACATGATATTCCAAAGAATCATAGTCAAGAATAGGACTATAAGCCCCAGTCAAAAGCATGATTCCAGAGAGAATGACAACCCCGCGAAGAATCCATGTTGTAAGATCAGCATTTTCTATTAACCGGATGCGAATCCATTTCTCTTTCGTCTTACGAATGAATAAAAGAGCTTCCTTAAACCCCACAAGACTCGAAAAAAGAAAGAAATAAATGACCGTCTCCATTCTTAAAAATCCTAGACGACCACAAAAAAAGATATAAAGAGCTAAGAATCCTAACCCGAGTCCCACTCCATATGCACAGCATAAGGCATAGGAGATTCGAGGTAAAAATAAACGTGTCACCTTTATCCCAACAAGTCCCGAAACAAAAATCACTGATCCAAACTCGAGCAGTTCCCAAACCCTTCTCCCAAGTAAAATCCCAAACTCCATCCCCCACTCATTGAGAAGAAGCGAACGGGTCAGATAACTTATCCACAAAACAGCAAGGACAACAACCAGAAGGGTTGAGATTGACTTTTGTTTTAAGAACTTTTTTTCTGTCATATGATCATGTTAAGTATTTTAGTCTCTTCCATCTATATAAGTCCCATTAGAAATTTATCCAATATGCTTGTGCACTTGACGTTAAATACCTTGATCCGTCAAGCGTAGTCGCCCGATTTATCGGGCAAATTCATGCTAAGAGCGCATTGCCCCATGAATGGGGCGACTACATAATGGACGACATCTTTAAGTCAAGTACACAAGCATGGTTATCCAATATCACTTAAAGAGTGAATGCCTGACAAAAGAAGAGAAAGGTAATAGTCTTTTTCTAAAAGGTCTATCTCAAAAGGTGTTTGCGCAGCCGTGCTCTTAAGAACCCTTAGGAATTCCTCTTTATCTTTGTGCATCATCGATAATCACTTTCCATTTCTGATTAATCTTGCCACGACGTGATTTTGTACCGTAAAGAGACCCCAGCGAAGTTTTGGCTACGTTTTTTAATATCGGTTTTAGTGTTGAGTCCAGAATCCCGCATTTTTCAAGGATATAACCAATCCTTTTACGCGTGGAAATACTGGGAAACCAAAGTGCATATTTGATCAACTTTTTCACGTCCATTTTCCGCGTCATTACTTGCGATTTTAGGATTTCAAACGCCTGGCCTAACCCTCCAACGGGATCTGGAAAATAGAAAAGATCGACGAGAGTCCTTTCCCGGTCACTCACGATAATTTCTGATCCTTGGACTTTGACTTTTTCAAGACCAAACATACGACGGGGGGAAACTCTGATCAGTTTGAACTGGGAACCGCAGATAACGCGTTTCGCCTGATATGACGTGTTTAAAATATGAAACATCTGAAATATTTGGTCTGTAAATCCGTAGAGGTTATACATCGTCGAGTAGCCAACATAATAGTTCCCTTTTGGAAAAAGAATAGGCGGGATCAAGTAAGCGTTGATCTTCCTTCCAAAAGGCCCGGCCTCCAAAGGCGAATAATAGTAGACCCCTTTTCTGATGGACGCCAAAATCCCCTTCTTCTTGAGTTGATAGATGACTTGACGGGTCAACATGGATTTGCCAAAGAACTTTTCAAACCGCTCTTTAGTGATAATGTCCATTTTCTCGTAAGACAACCGGGCAATGACCTCTATCTCTTTAGGACCAAATCTTTTGTTCATTGTATTATTATTTTCGTAATTCGTTTCTAAAACGATCTAAGATAATTTTAATACATAAATAATTTTAACCAAATTTCATGCAGCGTCAAGAACAAATCATAAACCGAAATAATGGGTCAGTTATGTAGAAGTCACATTTATGTGACCTGCCACCGCGGAACAGGTCCGATAAATCGGACCCCTACAAAAATCTCCATAACTGACCCATTACAAACCGAAACTTCATGAACATCAGGTTGTTCTAAAGAAAAATTTTTTTCTCCCCAGCAAATCCTCATAAATCTCAAGGGTCTGACGAATCATCTTCTCTTCGGAAAAATTCTGCTGAATTTGGCAACATCCTGCTTCAACCATTTTTTGAGTCTTTTCAGGATGATTTAATATTTTAAGAACAGCATCCCGAATTGCAATCGGATCCCTTGGAGAAATCAAGAGCCCTGTCTTTTCATGTTCAATCACTTCAGGAACTCCTCCCACATTTGTTGCAATCACAGGAACCCCAAACGCCATCGCCTCAAGGATTGAAAGGGGAAGCCCCTCCCATTCAGAGGGAAGAACAAAAATATCCATCAAAGCCAAGGCCTCATAAATATTCGCTACAAATCCTAGAAAGCGGAAACGCCCAGTAATCCCCCGTTTCTTAACCTCAAGTTCGTATTTCTCACGATCCTTTCCCTCCCCTGCAATCACAAAATAAAAATCTTTTCTCTCCTTTAATAAAATATCTGCCGCTTCTATAAAATAGCGATGACCTTTCATTTTTCTAAAATTGGCAACCATGCCCACGACAACAGCATTGGAAGATATACCCAATGACTTCTGGCTTGCGGCTCGAAACCTTGCGTCCTTCTCCCCTCGTCTTTCTTCCCTCGCGCCTCTTCCATCACACATTTTCTCTTTCTTTTCTAGCTCCATGCCTCCAGCTTCTAGCTTTTTGGGTACTTCCTCCAAATTTAAACTGTTATAAATCACATGTATTTTCTCTGGTGAAATCTTTTCTACCGCAACAAGTCTTTCCTTACCAATTTGGGCAAAGGAAATAATCGCATCACAAAGATGGGAGGTCCATCTATCCAGAAGAACATGGGGATATCGCCTCCATACATCCATGCTCTGCTGAGCCGCAACAATCACGGGGATTCGAAGCAAACGCCCCAAAATACGGCCGATCAGATTGGCATGAAAGAGAAAAAGATGAAAAATATGAAATTGCCCTTCTTTTAAAAATTGAACTAATCTGAAAAACGCCCGAAGGTCAAATATACCTCGAACACGAAGATTTAATGTGCGCTCACAAAAAGGCTTCACACGTTCAATTAATCTATCGTCACCCTTCAAGGTCACCAAAGAAATATCGTAGGTTTTCCTAGACAGCCTGCGAATCAAACCACAAACAATCTTTTCCGCCCCACCCCAAGAGGAGTCCGTGGTAAAAAAACAAACTTTCTTTCTATCCCGCGTGAAATTCTTCGTCATGATTCAATCAAATTGTTGAGCAAATTCAGCAAACAGGAAAAGACTTGCTCAAGTGAGTATCTTTCCTCAACTGTTTTTCGACCTGCCTCTCCCAGTTTTTTTCTTAAAGACGCATCTTTTAGTAACAATATCAGTTTTTTCTTCCACTCCTTCTCGTCCTTGGCTAAAAACCCATTAACACCCTCCTCAACAATCTCTTGATTGACCCCCACAGGGGAAGCCACCACGGGAAGACCGCAAGCCATGTATTGAAGAAGTTTATAGCCGCACTTCCCTCTTTCCCACAACCCATCTTTCAAGGGCATAATGCCTACATCAGAAGTTTGTAAATATTGAACTTCTGTCTTCCAATCCCATGGAATGAATTTCGCACCCATACCCCAATCAGACGAGGGACAAGCCCCAATAACACGAAGCTGAAAAGGTGTCTCTCTAGAAAGTTCTTCCAACACCGGCCTAATCTCCTCTAAATAATGTAGCGTGCTGGGAGATCCCATCCATACAATCACAAGTTCTGAAGATTTTACCTGTTTATCAAGGGGAACATAACGCCGCGTATCCACAGCAGAAGGCAAAAGATGAACATTGGAATGAGAGTCAAGCGCAAATGAAGCAAGCGTTTCATTTCCAGCAAGCACAAGATCACTCCATCCCATAATACGGCGAATCTTAAACTCCTGGAACCCTGATAACCAGGGCTTTCTTTTGGAAAAAAAAATAGCATCGTCAAAATCAAAAACCACTTTTTTCGCTTTCAGAGAAATAATTTTTTCAAAAAAGGGAGGAAGACATGGAAATATCTCACGTTGTAAAAAAATAATATCGTATCCTCCCAGTTGAAAAAGATGTTTTATTCTTTCTAGTCCCATCTTTCCAAAAAAAGAACACTTTCCCAAAAAAGTTGAATCAAGATAATAACGATGAAACTCCTTTTCAGGGAGCGCAGGAAGAACTTGGCACTGATACCCATAACTCTCTAAGCCTGGCAGAAACTGATAAACACGCACACGGCTAGAGGCGTTTTCGAAAGGACCTTGGGTAAAAAAAAGGATTTTTTTCACAGAAAATTTTACCGTTTGATTAAAGACCATCTGAAAATTCATCTACTTCCAGCACCAAGGTCAAAACTTTAAATCAAAGCCTTCACTATCCAGAGTCAGATTGGGATTATAGTAAGGATCCCCTTTTTCAAAGATGAATTTCCAGCGCTCCCTTAAATATTCTATTTCTTGAAGAGACCTTAATCTTTTTTCACGTGTGTCGTCACGCCCCCTACTTGTCGATTCATCATGATAAAGTTCTGCATAAGGGGTAAAGATAATGAGATATCCTTTTTCGCAAATTTTTAAACAAAAATCCACATCGTTAAAAGCAACTGCCATCTTCTCATCAAATCCTCCAACCTCTTCAAACACCTCCTTACGAACCATCATACAAGCCGCCGTCACCGCACTTAAATTCTGTATGATACTTAGTCTTCCCATATAACCATGACTTGAACGAGCAGCGTATTTATGAGAATGTCCAGCTCCCCTCCATAATCCTATAATGACCCCTGCGTGTTGGACTGTATCGTTTGGATAATAAAGTTTTGCCCCGACAGCCCCTACATCCTTTCTCTGAGAAAATTCCAGCATGGCCGAAAGCCATTCATTGTTGATCACTTCTGTATCATTGTTCAAGAAGAGAATATGTTCCGAAGTAACATGACTAACCGCAAAGTTATTCATAGCAGAAAAATTAAAGGGTTTAGGATAATGGATTATTCTTACCCTCTTTTCCTTGCCAATCCTTTCATAAAAATCATACGTTTCCTGTTTAACGCTTTGATTATCAACAATCAGAATTTCAAAATCCTTGTAGTCCGTCTTCCTAAAAATCGAATCAATACAGGTTTTAAGCAAATCCACTTTATCTTGGGTCGGAATAATAATCGTTATTTTTTGACCCGGTGAAAGATGATATTTCACCCGATACAGACTCAGCGCCTTTCCATCCAGAACCTCAGCCTCTACCCCCTTTCTACCGAGATAGCTCTCGAGTGCCTTCTTCGCATGAGGATAAGCGTACAACTTATTACTGGCACCCGAAGCAACAGATGCATCTGATTCCCTCCAGTGATAGAGAATCTTGGGAATATGGGCTATTCGAGAAGTTTTCCCTGTCACGCGAAGAATAAGATCATAATCCTGAGAACCATCAAAACCCTTTTGAAATCTACCTACATCCTCGACAAGCCTTTTTCTCATCACGGAAAAATGGGTAATATAATTACAAGACAATAACGTATCTGGTGACCAATCAGGCTTAAAGTGAGGCGTATGTCTCCTCCTGCTGCTTCTGGAAACCTTATCTTCGTCTGAATAAATGAAATCCAAGGTTGGATCCTGATTCAAAAGTTTAACCACTTCGAATAACGCGAAAGGTGCAAGCAAATCATCGTGATCCAGAAGTCCCACATACTCCCCTGTTACGAGGGCCAATGCCTCATTCGAATTTCCAGCAATACCTAAATTTTGGGGAAGAAAAGATACTTTGATCCTAGAATCCTGCCTGGAAAATTTTTCCAGAATTTTTCTCACATAGGATTGATCAGATCCTCCATCCGCCAGGCAAAGTTCCCAGTGATCGTAGGATTGATTGAGAACGGACTGAATGCACTGGATGAGATCCAGTTTTTTAGGATTATAGACCGGCACAATGATACTGAGGAGAGGATGATAGTTATATTGCGAAGAAAGTTCCTTTTGCCTTTTTAACTCCTTTTTGTCCGGTGTATTCTTATAAATCCAGTATTGATATAGCCAAACCCGTTGCCATTTTCTTTTTAACTTCCAATAGCACCTCTTCAAAAAATTTTTCCATGCCCCTCCTGGAAGGATTTTGGAAAGCAAACGAATGTTAAACCATCTTTGATTCATCAAGCCCATGACATTCATCACACCTCATCTCTCAAGCGCTGCGTCCAAAATCTCTTTCAAATGAGACAAAAAAACATTTTCGGAATATTCTCTTTTAACTCTTTCAAAAGCGCCCTGTTGTATCTGTTTCCAAAGTGCTTTATCCTGATAAAGCTTGAGACACTGCTCAGCAAAAATTTTCGGATCATCCGCAATCAAAATTTCAGCCCCATTTTCCCATCCCAGTTGATTAGCAACCAGGGAGGTTGCAATGACAGGAACTCCGAAAGCCGCTGCTTCAATAGCCTTAAGTGAAATTCCTGCTCCAAAACGTGTGGGCGCAACAAAAATTCGGGCCCCCTCATAAATACTTTTCAAATCGGCCACCGCCCCCATCACTCTAATTTTATTATTCTTTTCTAATCCCTTATGGCTATCCGCATTTAATCCCACAACTCTGAAGAAAGCATCCTCATTTAGGCAACTTGAGAAAAGGGGGAAAATTTTATCTAAAAACCAAGAAAGTGCATCGAAGTTCGGAGAGAGAAGACCGTCAAGACGTCCAACAAAGAGAATATCACTCCTCATTTCGAAAGAATTTTTCGAAAAAATAACTGGAGCAGAATGGCTCAAAATATGGACTTTTTTTACCCCATGTTCTAAAAATAGCTTACTCTCGTTCTCTGAAACAGAAACAACACAATCACTTCCGTCCGTCATTTGCACCTCTTCCCTTATTTGCCCCGTCATCTCTTCAGGAGAAAGCCCTTCTCCCATCACTCGCTTACGCCCAATTTCCCTCAAACAAAAGAGTGCCTCTGCATCATACACAATTTTGGGTTTTTTAACACCATGAGCACTCTTTAAAAGAATGGATTTTAGAATTTTCATACTATGAGGACGGCTCACAAAGACAAGATCATAATAACTTCCCCTTTCATTCCAAAACTGATCAAAACCCATTGTTTGATTGTCCGCCATCACCTCCACTTCCCTGGGAATATCTTTATAAATACTAGACCAATTCTCATCTGTAGAATTCATAGGATAAAAAGTAACAAAATACCCCAAGTGAACCATTCCAGACAGAATCTGATTTGTTCGAGGGAACCCTGCTCCAAAAAATAGATGAGGAACAAAATCATCCAGATATAAAATTTTTATTTGAGATCTTGGAAGTCTCACCAAAAGCTTATTTTCTTCCTTATATTCGTATCTTGTTTCGAACCAATCTTGATGCCGTCTGCATAAAACACCTCGATCTCTGGTTGAAAATTTTAAAAAAAATCTTTTCAGAAACCCTTCTGACGTCCGCCGAGAAATGATGACTGTATCAGGATTATAAATAATTTTTTTTCTCAATTTGGACAATTGAATGCTGTAATCCGCCAAACTCGCCTGCAAAGTTTTAAAACCCTTCGCCAAACCTCCCAGATGTAGAAATAAATCTCGCTTTGTCAATAAAAATGGGCTTGAACAACAATCCATCTCACGTTTGAACATGTACATGGGTTTCAAGGGAGAGTTGAAAGATCCGTAACGAACTAAAGACCCATTTTTCCAAAAAAATTGTCCTGCTTCTTCCAAAACACCATTTCTTGAAACCACTTTTCCCCCAACTGCACCTACATCATGGGAAGAAGTTATGCATTCCAAGGCTGACGTGATACTCTTAGGGGCGAAGAGTATTTCTGGCTCTAAAAACAATAAATATTCCCCCTTTGCCAAACCACTTGCCCGATCACAAGCCGTAACAAAATTTTCCTTTCGGTTCACTTGACAAATTCTTAGGGCCTGAATCCTCTCCAATAAATCTTTTGATCGAGCCCCCTGACCCACTCGATCAATCAGGATCATTTCAAACGAAGGTAAATTCTCTTTCATGACCAACAAAATAATATTCAGAATCCATTCCAAATTTGCTTGAACATCTAAAATGATACTAAGCTGAGGGTGTTGTGCAGGCAAAATTTTCATTTGGTGATCTGACGCCAAAAAATCCTTTAAAAAAACCCACTCATCCTGAACCTGACTTATTTCCTGGTAAAACGAAGATGAAAGAGTTTCATAGGGAAAATTCGCGAGGAGTCCATCGCCCTGTCCACGACGAATATAATGTTCTAAACCACAAGAAAATCGGCCTTTTTCAACGGCCGCATGAACATCCGGGTAGCGTTTTAAATAAAAATTTTCATTGAAGAACCGGAAAAAACGTTTCTTTCTGGAATAATAAAAATGCTTAAAAACGTTGATTAAACGCCTTTTAAGAGTCACGTTACGATCATCTGAATGGGTACTATTCACGCAGTTGAAACTTCCCATACCGCCCGAGCCAAAACATGCCCTTGGTGATCAGGGTTAGGTAGTTTCCCTGTTTTAAAGTAGTCACTGGTGGAAATTTTTAAGAGAGCGATATTAGGCCAATAAGCAATCATATTCTCATCCTCATGAAGTCCTACTGCTACGCCATAGAGCCCAGGGCAAAGAAAAACCTCTGGCCAAAAAACCTTAAATACAGCGCTCTCATGAATATTTGAATGCAAAGAAGATTGGTAGTGCGTATGGAAAGTTACAATTCGATGCCCCCAAACATCATTAATACCAATTCCCAGATCTGCTTTCTGAATAGGTCTTTCACTACGGACCTCAATGACAAAACGCAAACCTTTCCCACTCGGAATTTCGCTTACAGGTTCTCCATTTTCAGAAAGAATTTGAATATGAAGCTGAACTCCCGAAATTTTATGATCCGAAAGATTCGGTTTTAGAAGATCCTCAGAACCCCCTAAATATTGGTTCAATGCTTCTTCAGAAGATCGATCGAAAGAAAGAGCTCCTTTTTTAATCAAAATGGCCCTCCGACACAACCGCTGAACCCTTTCCATATCATGACTCACAAAAAGAACTGTTCGACCTTTACCTACAAGCTCCTCAATTTTGTCCAAACACTTTTTTTGAAATTCTACATCCCCCACAGCCAAAACCTCATCGACAAACAAAATCTCAGAATCCAAATGGGCTGCAACTGAGAAGCCCAATCGCACATACATTCCACTGGAATAATGTTTTACAGGTGTATCAATAAATTTCTCGATCCCAGAAAATGAAACAATCTCGTCAAATCTTTTTTGAATTTCAGATTTCTTCATCCCTAAAATAGCCCCGTTTAAATAAATATTCTCTCTGCCGGTTAAATCCGGATGAAAACCTGCACCCACCTCTAAAAGTGAACCCACACGGCCTCTTAAAATGGCTCGGCCCTCAGTCGGAAGGGTAATTTGAGATAAAATTTTTAAAAGGGTTGATTTCCCTGCCCCATTGTTCCCAATAATACCAACCACTTCCCCTGGTTCCAGAGAAAATGAAACATCCTTTAGCGCCCAAAAAGTTTCCGGACTAGGACCCTCTGAAAAATTTTGTCGATCTAAAGACCGAAGAGGTGGGGCTTTTACTTCGAGCCTCCCAGCCTCGACTTGCCTAACGGACGAGTCTGGCGAGGCGGGCGAGCCTCGAGCCTCGAGCCTTTTTTTAACTCGCCGACTCCATTCATATTGAAATACCTCCTTAAGCGTGGTTGGGCGTAGAGAGCCAAAATGATATAGTTTTGAAAGATTCTGCACTTCTATAATAGGTTTTGACATTTTTACACCGTATCTACAAATGTTCGCTCCACCTTCTGAAAAGCAATGATTCCCGCTGCCAGAATCAATAAAGTCATCAGAATCGATAATATCCCTAACCCAAGATGAAGCGTATTTAACCCTAAAAATACATGGCGATAAGTTTCTATGATCCAGGCCATCGGATTAATCGCCATTAACCATTTCCATTTTTCTGGAACAATTGAGAGAGGATAAATCACAGGGGTCGCGTATAACCAGATTTGGGTTAAAATACCCAGCAGATTTTTTAAATCCCGGTATTTCACTGTCACTGCAGAAAACAAAAGACCCACACCTAAACTTAAACTTGCGGTTTGAAGGAGTAAAAAGGGAAGCCCTCCCAAAGATAAAGAAAGGGGATTTTCCCCTCCAACAATTCCTTCTTTAAAAAGAAAATAGACACCCGAAAAAACAAGCAGTTGAATTAAGAAAGTTATTAAATGAGAGAGAACCAGTGAAATGGGAACAATTAATCTAGGAAAATAAACCTTTCCAAACAAGGGGGCCTGTTCCAGAAGTGATACAGAAATCGCATTAAATGATTGAGAAAAATAAAGCCACGGCAATAAACTGCTCAAGTAAAAAAGAACCGCAGGCACTCCCCCTGTTGGAACGCGAACAATTCTAGCGAATACAACACTGAAAACAAGGGTCACCAAGAGAGGTTGAAGAACAACCCAAAGAGGACCTAGAAAGGTCTGCTTGTACTTCAACACCAAATCCCGTCTCACCATGAGCCATAAAAGATCGCGATAATGGAAAAGAGATTTTAAATCAAGTCCCAACCCCTTTGGGTGAGCCTCAATAATCATTTCATAAGGAGAATCATCGTCAATTTCATTCATAAAAGTTCTCTCATCAGTTTTGGCATTGCCTGGACAGCGTAAAGCGGCAAAGACAGTATTTTCTCATGAAAGGAGAGTGGAAGTTGAGAAAACCGAACGCCCAGCTTACTCGAATGTGCCCCCATAAAGAGCTTAAGACTCTTTAACTTTCCAGTGACTCCCGACTTCACCTCGATAGGAACAATCTGGGATCCTGCTCTTACAAGGTAGTCAACCTCAGCATTGCTTCCTATTTTCTCCCTCTTCCAAAAATAGAGATCACCCCGTTCATAAGGCTCTCCGTAAGCGATCAATTCCTGCCCCACAAACTGTTCTGCAAGGGAACCGGAATTCACCGCCAAAAAGTCATCCGTCAATCCAAGCTCAACATCCAGACCACAAGACCTCTGCAGCAATCCCCCATCCAAAAATAATATTTTAAATTTATTCTCATTAGAATGCACTGAAAAAGGGAGTCCGTGCCCCGAGGTTGCACATATTTTAGAGATCACTCCTGCTTGAGTCAGTAAATGTAGAGCCTCCTTTAGCTCCCTCGAAGGAATTTCTCGATCTACATTCACATATTTGTAGTGCTCACCCACCATAAACGGGGCCCTTGCAAAAACCTTTTGCAAATACAAGTGTTTTACTTTATTTGCATATTTTCCAAAATCATCGCGGTAGGTTTGAAGCAAGAGAAGCTGCATTCTTTGATAATTTCCAGACTCTTTTTCGCAAACATAAGATTTGAGAGCAGCGGGCATCCCCCCAATCACCAAATAGTCTCTAAGGAGTTTAAGCCCTTTCTGGTGAAGCGCCTCATCGATGACCTTTTTGACATTTAAATTTCTTAAATACTCCATAAAGTCTAGTTCGCCGATCGCTTCCAAAAACTCATCAAATGAAAGAGGGTTCATGTAAAGGTATTGAATTCTTCCGACAGGAACTTCAAAAAGGCCCGAAGATAAAGAGAATTCTAAGAGAGATCCTGCCGCAATAACATGCAATTCAGGCATTTTTTCGTAGAAGTAACGAAGGGAACCGATCGCTTGAGGACATTCCTGAATTTCATCGAGAAAGAGTAAATCTTCCCCTGAATGAATTTTCACATTCAACATCAAATTAATTTTGCGAAGGATTTCTTGAGGATCTAAAGTCTGAAAAATAGATTTGAATTCGGGTCGAAACTCAAAATTAATTTCAATATGATTTCTAAAATTTTCTTTACCAAACTTATTGATTGTAAATGATTTACCTATCTGCCGAGCTCCACGAACAAGAAGGGGCCTGCGGTCTTTTTCCATCTTCCACTTTAAAAAATAGTTTTCGATACTTCTTTTCATCACTACTTATCCTTATCATTCCAATGACCCTTCGAGATCATCGTGTACGATGAAAATTCTTTCCATCATGCTTTTTTTGTAGTCGCCCGATTCATCGGGCAGTCCGTGCGGCCCCATAAATGGGGCGACTACAAAATGAGCCTAACTTTCATAACAAAAAATTATATAACCTTATTTTAATCAAAAATTGTATAAAATACAGGGTTATTTTATGAAAATTATGATTAAAACATAAATATTATTTATAATAACCTGCAGCTTAGGGTATTACAATCTCCACATCCGCAACCAACACTGACCCCTTTTTTATTCATATTAAGCCGTTACTAAAGTGCTCAAACTATTTAACCCAGATTTTGCAATAGACGCGAGAACCGAGACGCAAAAGCTTGAGCCGAATAGCCTTGAAGAAAACGTAGACGTACATGATAGTGTACGTCGAGGCTTTCTGAAAGGCTAGGCGGCCAAGATCTTGCGTCGAATTCCGCGGCCTATTGCAAATTCTGGGTTTAATTGTTCTTCGTGTGCCAAAGAAGCAACGGCATAAAGAGGCCTGGAATCTATTTTCTCAAAAACAGAATAGGGATAGAGTGAAAATTGATCAAGCGTTTCATATTTTGGTCAAATATCAGACTAATATTAATATAAATGGTCCTATTTCAGATGTAATATGAAATTTTTTGGTTAAAAATCAAGGTTTTACTGATGTTCCCATCTCCGCCTCTTCCACCAGCATCACAGGGATTCCTTCTTTAATGGGGTAGCGCCGGCCGCAAGATTTGCAGCAGATTTTTTCATTTTTAAGTTCAATATCGCCATGACAGGCAGGGCAAGCTAAGATTTCTAAAAGCTCTTTGTCGATCATAAACGTTTCTCCTTTTGATTTTTCAACTTCCAATATCCTCCTCGATCGCTCCCAATCCTTTCAAGCACCCCTTCTTTTCTTAATTTTTGGATGTATTCCTTCACAGTTTCTCGGCTGATTGAAAGCTTTTGGGCAATCATCTCGCGCGTTATAGTGGGATCTTCCTCTACAACCCTTAAAATCTTTCGAGAAAGAGAAACTTTACCCTGAACTTCTGGGGGGTTTATCTGGGGGGTCTTCTGGGGGGTATTTTTAAAAGGTTCTGGGGGGATAGATATCCCATAATTCCTTTTCTCCTCAACCCTCTTCCAATAACCTCCTCGATCACTCCCAATCCTTTCAAGCACCCCTTCTTTTCTTAATTTTTGGATGTATTCCTTCACAGTTTCTCGGCTGATTGAAAGCTTTTGGGCAATCATCTCGCGCGTTACAGTGGGATCTTCCTCTACAACCCTTAAAATCTTTCGAGAAAGAGAAACTTTACCCTGAACTTCTGGGGGGTTTATCTGGGGGGTCTTCTGGGGGGTGTTTTGGGGGGTCTTCTGGGGGGTCTTTCGATAAACAGTGATTAAAAAACCGTCTTGTACTTCTTTAAATTTAGGGGATTTAAGACCGTATTTTTTAAAAGCCTCGATCACTCTTTTAATACCTGATCCATATTTTTCAATCATTCCGGCTTCTTTAAATAAATCAGCAATTTGCTTATTTCGAATGGTAGAGACGTAGTCCCCTTTGATTAATTTGGAAATAGTCAGTCCGTGGGTGAGCCGGCCCGGATTATAAAATTCTATCCTGTCATCAAAAATTTTGATAACAGAGTCCGATGATTTAGAATAATCTCTGTGAACGATGGCATTAATGATAATCTCACGCAAGGCTTCCAAAGGATATTCCCATCTTTCTTGTCGTTGAGCATTCCCCGAAATGATGTACTCCTTATTCAAATGCTTCTTAATAAAGCCTAACACACCTTCAAGTTCTGAAAAAAGATCTGTCTTAATCCTGATACTATCCTTAATAAGGGTCTCTGTTTGAAATCGGCCAATCTCAATCGCACTTAAAAGTGACTCCTCCTTCATAAAGAGCAAGAAACAAGCATGAGATATTTTTCCTGATCTGAGCAATTCGAATTTTCTAAGGACCGAAAGGGCATCATCGGTTATTGGAGTATCTTTATTTTGATTAACTAGATGTATAAATTTATCTACTTTTTCTAAAGAAATATCTTCCATGGAATGGCTGGGATCTAAGTGGTAATCCCAGCTAGAATTAAAAGTTTGAAGATGGATTCTCACCACCTCATCAACCCCCATCACGTGATTTGAATTTTTAACCCGTTTATAATATCTCCCTCTAAACGAAACGGGTTTGACAGGATATTCTTCTATGCTAAAAATCAAAATTTCTTTACCAGAATAACTCAGAGTTTCAATATCTGGGAAAAGAGAAGGATTTGTTTTATTTTTAATTTCATTGATCCATCCTTGCAGGGTTTCTTGAACAATTTTAAGACCGCCGATTTTCCCGTCATCACTCACCCCTAGAAAAATCTTTCCTCCTTTTGTATTAGCAAATGCACAAAGGGTTTCGATCACTTCATCGCCAAAGTTCTTTTTGAATTCAATACTTTGGGATTCTCCCATTCTTAAAATATTTTTTATCTTTTTTATATCCATAAAAAATTCTATTTTATTTCGATTCTTGACTTAAATATGCCTCTAACCCCACCTGCCAAAGCCTCATAAAATATCCCTCTCCTTCAAGTTTAGCATTTGAAAGAACAGAATAGGAAGGTCTTTGGGTAGGGGAAGGAAATTCTTCTGATTGAACAGGCTTCACGGGGACATTTCCTAAACCTGCTCTTTTTAAAATCTGGACTGCAAATTCATACCAACTGCATACACCGCTATTCGTGATATGGAAAACCCCTCGAATGCCTCCTTTTATAAGGAAGCAAAGGGCTTTTGCCAAATCCAGGGAATAAGTTGGAGAACCTATTTGATCTGTGACGACCTTGAGTTCTTTTTGAGAATCGAGGCCATATTCATGAGCCCGTTCAACAATTTTATCAACAAAATTGGGACCCTTCAGGCCGAAAAGCCAGGATGTTCTTATTAATAAAAAATCCTTTATACAGGTCAAAATTTGTTTTTCGCCTTCGAGTTTTGAACGCCCATAAGCATTGAGTGGATGGGTAAGGTCTTCTTCGACATAGGGATTTTTCTTTTTTCCATCAAATACATAATCGGTGCTGAAGTGAACAAGCTTTATTTTTCTTTCTTCACAAGCCCGAGCCAGAATACCGACCGCCTCCCCATTGATTCTTCGAGCTTGATCAAAATTTGTCTCACAAAGATCAACCTTGGTATAGGCAGCTGCATTGATCAAAATGGAAGGATGTTCTAACTCTAAAATCTTTATCACTTGATGAGAATCAGAAATATCTAGATCGTGATGATTGAGGGGAATCACCTGAAATTCATCTTTCAAAACCTCAACTAAATCCGAACCCAGCATGCCGCTGGCACCCGTGATCAATATTTTTTGTTTCATAACAGTTGTGGATCACAAACATAAAATTCAAAGTGAAAATTGTAAAGTTTAACTTGTAGAACCAAGTTTTTAATCAATGACTACCTATATTTTGCATTTTGCATTTTAAATTTTTCATTTATCTTAGCTCATACTGCTTCTTATAATACTCTTTGAATTCGCCTGTTTTAATTTTCTTCCACCAATCACCATGGTCCCGATACCAATCGATCGTACCATGCAAAGCCTCTAAAAACGAAGATTTCGGCTGCCAGCCAAGACTTTTTAATTTATCCGCATTTAAAGAATAACGCCGATCATGGCCCAGGCGATCCTTAATAAATTGAATGGAACTCTGTGGCTTCCCCAAATAACGAACCATCTCCTGAGCAATTTCAATATTCTCTCGCTCGTTCCCGCCCGCAATATTATAGACCTCCCCATCCTGGCCCTGCCGAATCACATGATCAATTCCGGAGCAGTGATCTTCCACATAAAGCCAATCTCGAATATTTTTGCCATCCCCATAAACAAGAATAGGTTTTCCTTCTAATAAATTGGAAACCCCCAAAGAAATAAATTTTTCCGGATATTGATAAGGGCCAAAATTATTGGAAGCTCGGGTAATGATCACAGGCAGCTCATAGGTGGCCCAGTACGAATAGGCGAGCCGATCCGCCCCTGCCTTACTCGCTGAATAGGGATTACGCGGCATTAAAGCATCTGTCTCCCTGAAGGAACCAGATTCAATACTGCCATAAACCTCATCGGTAGAAATCTGAATAAATTTTTTGACACCATATTTTCGGGCGGATTCCAAGAGGGTATACGCCCCAAAAACATCCGTTTGAATAAAATCAGTCGGGTTTGCAATCGATCGATCCACATGAGTCTCGGCAGCAAAATTGACAACAACATCAATTCCTTTTTTAAAAATAGCCTCTACACAAACTTGATCCGCAATATCCCCTTTAACAAACTGATAGCGAGAATCATCTTCAACATCTCTTAAGTTTTCAAGATTACCCGCATAGGTCAATTTATCAAAATTAATCACCTGTGTATCACTGTGATTTTTTAAAAGATAATGGACAAAATTAGAACCAATGAAACCTGCTCCACCGGTAATGAGATACGTTGACATATTTTTTGCCTCCTTGGCCATGGAAATCCAAAAATCAAACATCAAAAATCAAAATGACAAATCAAAACTCAAAATATCTCCCTTGCAATGGCATTAGAAATTTTGGATTTTAGGTTGTCATTTTGCATTTTGACTTTTGATTTTTAAATTAACTCTATGCTAAACCTTAACCAACCAAATTTTGTACAACGACCCTTTTTTCTACAACCAGTTGACTGGCTCGATAAAGGGATTCGAATGTCCCTGCATCTGTCCACCATCCACTCAAAAGATCATAGGTGATCGTCCCTTGTTGGATATAGGCATTGTTCACATCTGAAATTTCAAGCTCACCTCGCCCTGAAGGTTTTAAAGTTTTGGCAATTTCATAAACTGTTGGATCATACATGTAGACACCCGTGACAGCATATTGGCTTTGAGGTTTTTTAGGTTTCTCATCAATTCGAATAATTTTTTTCCCTTCAAAGGCAGGAACGCCAAAACGTTCAGGATCAGGGACTTCTTTTAATAAAATTTTTGCCCCCTTTTCCTGTTTTGCAAAAGCCTTAACATATTCTTTAATTGATTGCTCAATAATATTATCTCCCAAAATAACCACAATCTTTTGACTGTCTGCAAAATGCTCTGTCAAAGAAAGGGCCGCGGCAATGCCTCCTTCTCCTTCCTGATAGGTATAATTAAGATCCTTCAAGCCAAACTCTTTGCCATTCCCCAAAAGCTTTAGAAAATCGCCCGCATGGTTTCCACCTGTCACAATCATAATATCTTCAATTCCTGCTTCGACCAAAGTCTGAAGTGGGTAATAGATCATCGGTTTATCATAGATGGGGAGAAGGTGTTTATTGGTGATTTTAGTGAGAGGATAAAGCCGAGTCCCCAGACCCCCTGCCAGAATAATCCCTTTCATAAAAGCCTCCTAAAAAAATTAATACATTCTACCAAATGCTTTTTCCACTCACCACTCACCATTAACCATCCTCAATTGATCCTTTTCGGTAAATCAGAGAAAGCGGAAAACCAACGAGGCTATACCCCAGAGAAATTAATCGATAAAAAATTGAGAGAAAAACAGCCGTCGCTCCATAAAGAGGATTCACCATCATAAAAAAGGTGCGGTACGCCCCCTCCCCAATCCCCCAACCCGCAAAGGAAACAGGTAAAGCACTGACACACCCAATCATGGGAATCAGAATGAAAAATTGCTTTAAGGGAATCTCCGTTATTCCGAGTCCCCTGGCCAAAACAAAATTGGCAATGACAAGCAAGCTCTGCACAAACAAAGATAAAATGAAAACTAAAACGGCTGCTTTTATATTATGGCGAATAGCCGTAAAAGCATCGTAAAATTTTTGGATTTTTTCCATCCAAGTCCATTTTTTAAAAAAATCTCTTAAACTGGAAAATTTTCTTAAAAAACCTAAATTCAAAAAAACGAGTAGTCCCAGGAAAAAAGACAGAGTACTTACGAGAACGACTTCTGCCGGTCTTGTCAAAACACCCTCTTTCAATGCGAGCAGGGCTCCAATCGTTGCCAAAATAAACATGGCCAAAAAACCAAAAACCCGATCGAGCAAAATAGAGGCAACCGCTTCAAATTTTTTGGAGGTCCCTTGGGCTGTATAGTAAGCCTTTACAACATCCCCACCGGTTAAACTCGGCATCATGTTATTAAAGAAAAGGCCAATGAAAAGAAGCTGAAGGGCTAAATTAAATTTTGTACGAATACCAAAAGAATGAAGTAAAATCCACCAACGCAAGCAACCCACTAAAAGAACAGCTCCATAAAGAAGCCCTGCAATGGAAAAACACCAGAAAGGCACGTCTTTAACAGCCTTAGATAAGGATTGAAAATCAATACCTGGACGGGTAAAGACATAAAAAAGGATCCCGCAGCTCACCAGGATCCTTAAAATATTTCCAACGAACTTTTTTATCGCTTCCTCCGAGACTCCTTCATTTTCCGGCGCTTTTTCTGACTGGGCTTCTCATAATGGCGATGCTGTTTTAACGACTTCATGATCCCCTCTTTATCAATCTTCTTTTTCAAGCGCCTGAGGGCCTTATCTACCGATTCATTCTTTTTCAAGATTACTTTGGTCAAGTCTTCTCCCCTTGCTAAATGCTAAATATTAGTAGAGGAATCTAGAATATACATTGATGAAAGTCAATCTTTTTTTCTTAAATGTAAAGCCAATTTAGAAATGTCACCTTTCTACCAAAAGTAGAAATGTCACCTTTTTTGTTTTTGTTGTTTTTAAAGAAGAATATGGGAAGCCCCGACCTTTAGACATCCTAATGGGAGGAAAGGATTGCGTCGCAATAGACCGTATTTTATGCGAAATTCTCAAACTGGATCCCCATAAGATTCCTACCTTAAGAGCAGCCGAAGAAATGAACGTGGGGTGCCAGGACTCTTCCAAAATTTCTATTGTTGGAAGTTCTATCCAGGAAGTTCAAGTGCAAGATTTTATTAAAGCCGAGCCGCTACCGATCCGATTCGAATTCTCCCACGGAATTCGAAACATCATCAAAAATCTTTATGAGCGATATATCAGAGGCAAAACTGCCTACGAAGCAATGGCTTTTCAATAGGATTATACTTCCTCCACCACTGCCCCCTGGCGAGAAATATTCAAAACCTTTACTTGAGCTTGAATTTTTTGATGATCTAACTGTTCCGTCAAAGCCTTGACAAGATCAGATGGAACATCATGATGATTAAGAAAGGTGAGAATCGAGGGGCCTGATCCACTGACAACCGTTCCACATCCTCCAGCTTCAGATGCCAGATCAAAGACTTTCTTCATTTTGGGGGTCAGGACAAAGCGATAAGGCTGATGAAGCCTATCTTTCACAGCCAGTTTCAATAAATCATACCTACCCGCAACTAAAGCTGCTGTCAAGAAAGAGGAACGACCCAAATTAAAGACAGCATCTCGAAAAGGAACCTTTTTAGGAAGGACCGCTCGAGCCTTTTTAGTCGAGAGCTTAAATTCTGGAATAGTCATAACCACTTGAAGCCCTACAGGAATAGGAAGCGCTAAAAAAACAACCTCTCTTCCTTCCAAAATAGAGAGAGATAATCCTCCAACCAAAGCGGGAACAAGATTATCAGGATGTTCCTCTAACTTTAAAGCCAACTGAAGAACCTCTTGATCCGAAAGAGATTTGTGAGAAATTTTCTGAGCAGCTAAAAGGCCACCAATGATCGCTGAAGCACTGCTTCCCAAACCTCGAGCCAAGGGAATATGATTAACCATTCGAACTTGTAATCCCTTAGGACGCGTCTTCCCACAAGATTTAAAGCCTAAATCCATAGCCTGAACAAACAAATTACTTCCATTCTTAGGTAATTCTTGAGCCCCTTCACCCTCAATCTCCACTGAAAGAGATTTCCCGGAAATGGAAATTTCAATTTCGTTAACTAGTTCTAAGGCAAGGCCTAAGGTATCAAAACCTGATCCTAAATTACTGGTTGAAGCAGGTACTTTGATTCGGATGGTCTTTCCCATACAAACTCCTTAAGAAAAATTGGGGCAATTGTACCAAAGAGAAGCAAAAAATAACATCAAAAATTGAAAAAGACAGAAAAAGGAAGAAAGAAAAGATGGGAAGAATTTCTCAATTCCTCACGACTCTGTTGAATTGAAAAAGATCCCATGCTATGCTTCTCCCCAATATTCCATTTAATGAGGAGAGATGTGGACATGGAAAAAGAAAATTTTATCCAAAATTTTTATTCAAATTTTGCTGATCAACTAAAGCTCGCTCGAAAAAAATTTAATCGCCCACTCACCTTGGCTGAAAAAATTCTCGCGACGCATGTTATAGATATAGAAACCCAAGAATTTAAAAAAGGTGAAAGTTATTTGGTTTTAAAGCCTGATCGTGTGGCCATGCAGGATGCCACGGCCCAAATGGCCATTTTGCAATTCATGTTGGCAGGTCGAAAAACAGTGGCCTCTCCTACCACCGTTCACTGTGATCATCTGATTCAAGCCCGAATAGGGGCTGCTCAAGATATGCAGCAAGCACTCAAAGTTAATAAAGAGGTTTATGATTTTTTGAGAAGCGCCTCTCAAAAATATGGCATCGGTTTTTGGAATCCGGGCGCGGGGATCATTCATCAAGTGATTTTTGAAAATTATGCCATGCCCGGGCTCCTTATGATTGGGACAGACTCACACACCCCCAATGGCGGTGGAATGGGCATGCTCGCCATCGGCGTGGGAGGTTCAGACGCAGCAGATGTCATGTCCGGTCTTCCCTGGGAAGTGAAATGTCCCAAACTCATCGGCGTTCATTTAAAAGGGGCTCTCAATGGCTGGACCGCCTCCAAAGATGTGATTCTAAAACTTTGCGGGATTCTCACTACCAGCGGCGGGACAGACAAAATCATTGAATATTTTGGGCCTGGCACACGTTCGATCAGCGCCACGGGTAAAGGGACCATCACGAACATGGGAGCTGAACTCGGAGCCACCACATCTCTCTTTCCTTATGATGAAAGAATTGCGACTTATTTAAAGGCAACACGCCGTGGAGAAATTGTCACAGTACTAGAACCTTTTCAAAAAGAGCTTCAGGCCGATCCCGAAATCGAAAAAAATCCCAAAGATTTTTTTGATGAAATTGTCGAAATTGATTTATCTACTTTAGAACCTTATGTGGTCGGCCCTCATTCTCCTGATGTAGCAAGGGCCATTTCACAAATGGCCAAAGAGGTGGATGAGAAGAAATATCCAAGCCATCTCTCGGCCGCTCTGATCGGGAGCTGCACCAATTCTTCTTATGAAGACATCGGACGGGCCGCCGCCGTCGCAGCCGAAGCAAAATCTTTGGGGCTCAAAGCGAAATCTTATTTTCTCATCACACCCGGCTCTGATCAAATTTATAACACGATTCAAAGAGATGGACAGTTAAAAACCCTCACAGAAATGGGTGGAACCGTTTTGGCTAACGCCTGCGGTCCTTGCATTGGACAATGGAAGCGAGAAGACATTAAACCTGGCACGCGTAACTCCATCATCACCTCTTTCAACCGTAACTTTCCTAAGAGGAACGATGGAAGCGCAGAGACACTGGCCTTTATTGGAAGTCCAGAGCTTGTCACCGCCATGGCACTGGCCGGCGATTTACGCTTCAATCCTCTCAAGGATACTTTAACGGCCCCTAACGGACAAAAAATAAAACTGACGCCCCCATCGGCCCCTGAACTTCCTTCCAAGGGATTTGTCGAGGGAGAACAGGGATTCATTCCCCCCATTCCAGAATCAGAAAGAGCAAAAATTGAGATTGAAGTTTCTCCTCAAAGTGAGCGCCTGAAACTTTTGCAACCTTTCGAAAAATGGAAGCCCCAAGATTTTGAGAAATTGGCCATTTTAGTGAAAGCCAAAGGACAATGCACCACAGACCATATTTCCCCAGCAGGTCCATGGCTCAAATATCGCGGGCATTTGGACAAAATTAGTGACAACATGTTTTCAGGAGCCATTAATTCTTTCAATGGAGAGACAGGCATTGGAAAAGATATTTTAGATGGGCAAATCAAGAATTTTTCTGCCACGGCTCGGCATTATCAAGCCAATCACCTGGGCTGGGTGGCTATCGGAGACCAAAATTATGGAGAAGGCTCGAGTCGTGAGCATGCCGCCATGTCTCCACGGCATTTAGGCTGCAAGGTCGTCATTGCTAAAAGTTTCGCACGGCTTCACGAAACCAATCTTAAAAAACAAGGGATTTTAGCTCTTAAATTTTCGAACCCCTCCGACTATGACCAAATCAAAGAAGACGATCGGATCAGCATTAAAAATTTAGCTCAATTAACCCCGGGAAAACCTGTTATTATGATCCTTCATCATGCAGACGGAAAAATGGAAATACTAGAACTCAAACATTCATTCACCCCGGATCAAATTGAATGGTTTAAAGCGGGCTCGGCACTAAACTTGATTCGTTCAAAAGAAAAAGAAATTAAAAGTGAAAAGTGAAAAATTAAAAGTTACAATCGAGCATCGAGAATCAACATATTTTTAAGGAGACTAACATGATTA
>JACOUC010000014.1 GCA_016178055.1 Chlamydiota bacterium
TAAACGACTTTGCTTGCCGGAGGACTGGCAGTCACTCACGCTCCCCAGGCTTCGCCATAAACTTTTCATGATGCCAGGAATCCTGGTGCATACTGGAAATATTCCTAATCTTAAATTTCCAAAGAACAGCCCCAATAAAAAAACCTTCGAGTTCGCCATCAACAAAATCAAAAAACTTGTCCCCCTTGCTTGAAAAATGCTACTTTTCACGCAGGTTTTAGGAAACAAAGAGGGAGAGAAAGGCTCATCAAGGTTAAATGGTGGCACCGTCTAAAGAGAATTTTCCTTAAGTCATTAAGATGGTTTTTTGATCGTTGATTGCCAAACATGCAAATAGCAACTCTAAATTCTATTAATATTTTAAAGGGGCTTTGGCAGGACCTCAAAGATATTGTTAGGCCCTCGACTTATCCATGGCTTTATACGGGCGTGGTCTGGATTTTTGGGATTAAAGCGATTCTAAGATATCGCGATTCTCTTCAAACAAAAAAATATCTTTCGCTGATTTTCTTTCAAACCACTTTCTTTAGCGTGATCCCTGAAGTGATCTTGCACCATTGGCAGGCGTATTCCCTTTTATACGCCTGGCCCTTGGGATTAAGCCCTGTGACGGTGCAATCCTTTTTGCAGAGCCCTACACAATTTTATTTTTGGTGGACGGTCATTTTATCATTTGTTCTTTTACCAATTTTTGTGATGTTTACAGGGAAACAATACTGTTCTTGGATTTGTGGTTGTGGCGGCTTGGCTGAGACCTTTGGGGATAAATGGCGTCATTATCGGCCCGGAGGCAAAGTCAATAGCCAGCGTGAAAGGCAGATTTTTTACGTCATGACGTTTGCGGTGATTGCGACCCTTTGGGCCATGTTCAAGATGCCGGGTGAAAATCTGATTAAATCGATTTACAGCTGGACCGTGGATTTTGCTTTAATCGCGGTGATTCCTGTTTCTCTTTATCCCTTCCTGAGCGGGAAAATTTGGTGCCGGTACTGGTGTCCGACAGCCGGATTCATGCATTTGATTTCGGCTTGGTTTACGAAGAAAGGGCGAAGTCACTATGCCATTCTTCCCAGAAAGGAAAGATGTATCGCCTGTAACCTCTGCACACGTTACTGCGAAGTAGGAATTGACGTTCGAAAATTTGCATTAAAAGGCGAGACGCTGACCAACCTCAACAGCATCAGCTTCTATCGCAAATATCAGAATTGATTTTTGTAGACGGCACAAGTACGGATCAAACTGTAACAATAGCGCAAAAGTATGGAAAGGTTATTCAAACTCGGAAAAATAGAGCCGTACAGATGAATGCGGGGGCCTCGATCGCTCGTGGGGATATCCTTCTTTTTCTTCACGCGATACGCTCATGGATCCACAAGCTTTAACCCGGATTTCTCGTCAGATTTCTTGAGCTCGACCGCCCGAGTCCGCTTTGGAGGGGAGGTTGCACGACCGAGGCCGTGTGAGGCGTACTTTACAGTACGTTGAGCAGGGCCGACCGAGTTTGCACCCAGAGACGAGGCGGAATTGGCGCTCTGAGTAGAAATGTGATGAGAAATTCGGTCTAGCCTGGCTCTTGATGGTGAGCCCTTCCGTTCACCCCTGGTATCTCACGTGGATTCTTGCGTTCACAGGGCTCACGCGTTTCAAGGCTTGGTGGCTTCTTTCGGGGACGATGTTCTTTTATTTTCTATCTTCGCAGGCTAATGGAGTGCCTGACCTTTGGAGTGGGTTGCGGATGTCCGCCATTTATGTACCGTTTCAGAGGTCTTAGCAAACCGCCACAAGGCTCAAAAAACAGCTCAAAATCGCGCCAAAATTCACTGTGGATTTTAAGGAAGTCCAATTTTTGATATGATGTGCTCCGGAAGGAGTACAAAAAATGGGAAACGATGGCAGGATCAGAAGCATTTGGCATACATATTAACTCGGTATCCAACTATATATCTGCATTTATGGGCGACGGAGTAAACGGACTTTTAAGCCGGAAAAGAGGGCCGAAAGAGTCATGGAAAATCACTCCTGAAATAAGATTTAAGATTTTAGAAATAGCATTCAGCAACAAAAATGTTTCTTATGATGATCTTGTAAAATTAGTCAAAGAAAAGTGGGGTAAAGAAGTAGGCATAAGGTCCATATGCCGGATACTTTCAGAGAATGGCTTTATGAACCAATCCGCAAAAGAGCAAAGCCGCGAATCGGAAAGTTGTCTTTTTGAAATAGAAAATACAAATCAATTGTCGTTCCACGATTTAGAAAAAAGGTGTAAAAACTTTTCGGACACTCAAAATATTTATTCAAGAGAAACTGCGTGCAGTGAAGAGAAATGTAATAAGGACAAAGAAATCGCAGCCATTGAGACAAATATTGACGAAGGTTGCGTGGACAAAAAAACATCAGCTTATTCATCCGCGGAGCGGAACTATTTAAATCGTCTGGAGCGCGGAGAGTTTAGCGCCTACGCGGGAGGTTTATTATTTGTTTCATTGCTGCGTCAATATCATTTTGCGTCCACGATAGAAAAGGTAATCGGCATCACGACATGTGAGGGATACAGTCTGGAGCAATTATGTTTAACCATATTATACTGCGATGTGTTTGGTTTTAGATCGATAGAAAATTTTAAGACTGTGTACCCTGAGGAATTTGGGATATTAATCGGTAAATTATATAGTCCGAGCATTTTTACGATACGACGATTTTTGCATAAAATTAGAGAGTTGAAGAATGGCGAACAACTCATGGAGGAATTTGGGAAGGAGTATTTAAGTCAAGGATTGGTCAAATGGGGAGTGCTGTACATTGATTCACACTTTCTTCCCTATTACGGCATTTGCTTAATAAGCATGGGGTGGCATGGAGTCAAGCAGAAGCCGATGAAGGGGAGTTATAATTTTCTGGCGGTTGACGACAAATTCAATCCGCTGATATTTTTTATAAGGCCGTCTTCGGAGGATTTACTAAAAAAGATACCAGAGCTTATCTTAAAGGCAAAAGGCATGGCCAAGTCTGTTGGAATGCCTGACGAAAAGCTGATCGTTGTGTTTGACCGGGAAGGGTACAGCTCTGAATTATTCAGGGAAATGGACAGTGATCAACTTAAGACAAGATTTATTACATGGGCGAAATATTTTGACAGTTGGAAACCGGAAATAAAAGAGGAGCAGTTTAGGGGGCGTGTAATCGTAAACTACGAAATACAAAAAAGCGAGGAGATCAAATATTTTGAAGCAGAAAATCGGACAATGAAAAAATATGGAAAAATACGCGCGATCGTCATTCAGAGCGGGAGAAAAAAGAAGCAGACGGCCATTTACACGAATGATTGGGAAATACCTGCGGGTTTGGTTATTCAATTAATTTGCAGACGGTGGGGGCAGGAAACGCTAATCAAAACATTGAAATTAGATCACAGAATAGATTATTTTCCGGGCTACGAGTACGAAGAATTGGAGAAACAGCCGATGGTGGGCAATCCCATCACGCAGGAATTAAAAAGGAGCAGAGCAAACCTTGTAACAGAATTACATAAATTGAAATTGGGTTTTGCAGACCTATTGCTCAATAAAGTGTCTGATGAGATAAATTGGCAGGAAGTCAAAGAGAAGAAGATAACGACATTGGCCAATATTCAAACGATTAGGACACAGATGTTATTGATTGATCAGAAAATAGATGAATTGCCGGCAGAGATAAAATTTGAAGAGGCCCATAACGGGGAAAGATTGGTTGAATTTGATTATGAGAAAAAGCGGTTTTTGGATTGCATAAAAGTATTCAGTTATACGATGCAGAAAGCGGCATGTAAAATACTGGGAAAGTATTATGATGACCCGAAAGATGTGTGGCAAATATTGGGGATGATCGTACGAAGAGGGGCCGATATAAAGCTGAATGGAAATGAGCTTACGATTAGGCTGAAAAAGTTTAGAGATGAAGTGATTGACTATGCGGCGCGCCATTTGTGTGAAGAATTGAATGAAATGGCTCCGGTTACGCTGGATAAGTTCCGATTTCAGTTGCGATATGAGGTGACATAGGTCAGAAAACCCACAAAAAACTCGTTTGAAATAAATTTGCCTTGTGGCGGTTTGCTAAGACCTCTGCATTGGTGGGGCCTCGCAAGCTGCAGGGCTATCGATAGATACACTTCGATATTACGAGAAGATCGGTCTTTTGGAAAAAGCCATTCGAAGTTCCGGTGGGTTTAGACTTTATTCTCAGGAGACAATTGAAAAGCTTCGATTTATTAAAAAGGCACAAGCCCTGGGCCTAACATTGGGTGAGATTAAGGAGATTATGGTTTGTAGTGAAGAGGGTCTCAAATCTTGCTGTGATTTGGTTAGAACACTCTTTGCGAAGAAAATTGGAGAATTTGATGTAAAAATCAAAGGGCTTGAAAAGATGAAGAGAAGATTGGAGAAAAAAATCTTAAACTGGGTCAGTCCCGAGAAAGCCAAGAGACAAGGATATGCTGTTTGCCCTCAGATTGAGAAGGAACCGGGGAAAAGGAGCTAAGGAAAGGAACTAAGGAAATGAGAGCAAAAGGATTAGGTTTTCTATCTGCATTAACTGCATCCGTGTGTTGCCTGGGCCCTTTGGTTATGATCCTTCTTGGGCTGGGTGGATTAGGAATAGGGTCAATTTTGGGAAGATATCACTGGTTTTTCATCACGGCCGCAGCGGGGCTTCTGGCTTTGGCGTGGGCAAAGTATTTCAAAGAAAAGAAATCCTGCGAATCGGAACAGTGCGAGATGGGAAGAAAAAGAATGACTAGAAATATATTGATTTTAGCATCGGCTGTGGTTTTAACCTTCGCAGGTTTTAATATTTACACGTATGCAAGAGGCAAACCTGTTCGGAATCTATCGCAAGCAGACACTCGAGTCTCGATCCCCGTAAAAGGGATGAGTTGTTTTACCTGCGAGATCGCTATCCAGCAAGCTGTAAAAAAACTCCCCGGGATAAGGAATGTTAAGGCGAGTGCCAGCGATGGTATTGTTTTAGTCTCTTACGACACGGAAAAAACATCCTTGGACGAAGTCATCAACGCGATCAACGAGACAGGCTATAAAGCTGAAAAGTTAAAATGATTAAACAATGGCACTTTTCATAAACTATTTGGACGCTCATCATGTCAAGTTCCTGTTGTGGTGATGCTGAATCATCTTTAGTGAATCCGCTGGGTGAATCGGCCACTCGATCATGTTGTGAATTTCATCCACAGACAGTTTGTGGTCCTGTGAAATGCCCGGCATGTGGTCTCCTGGGTAAACTTGTGAAGCGAATAACCCTGGGATCTCTGGTCAAACCAGAACTTCGAAGTACGATTCCCATGCAAGACGAGTTTTGTTTTTGTAGCTCGCCAGCTTGCGATGTAGTCTATTTTTCTAAAGAAAGAATTCTCTATCGCAAGCAAGATCTTTCCGTCCCCGTGAGTATGAAGGAACCGAGTCATCTCAACCTTCCTATATGTTATTGTTTTGGGTGGACGAGAGAGAGGATTCAAGCCGAGATAGACGCCACGGGAAAGAACACGGTTATTGAAAAGATCAAAGCCCAGGTCAAAATTGGAAACTGTTACTGTGAAATCACCAACCCTGAAGGATCGTGCTGTCTTGGTCATGTCAGTCAAGTCGCTCTTCGCCGTGAAGCTAAGTAAAAGTCAACCTGATATAGCCCGCATTTCTCATCAGATTTCTACTGCTCTTCTCCGATTCCGCCTCGTCTCTCCGTGCAGACTCGGTCGGCCACGCTCAACATACCGTAAAGTATGCCTCAGCTTATAACATTAGATATAATTTAATTGACAAAATATAATAATTTTATCTATTATAGTATTTAAAATAAGTTTATTTTATATACTAATATGAAAAAAGAAGAAATAATTGCCATTTTGAAGGACTGGAATTTTTGGGAAAAAGACTTGTCTTGTGGTGTTAGAAGGCCTGTATATCTTGAAAATCTTGAGCGTCTTTACAAGACAAATCAGGTGATTGTCATCACGGGGCCTCGAAGAGCTGGAAAATCGTTTTTGATGAGGCAACTGGCAAGAGATTTATTTGGAGACGATGCCTTCTTAAAAAAAGAAGGTTTGTTCATCAATTTTGAAGATCCTCGATGGCCGAAGTTTGATGCAAAATTCTTGCAAAAAATTTATGAAACCTATCTTGAATTTCTAGCCCCTTCAGGAAAGCCCACACTTTTTTTAGATGAGATTCAGGAAGTGCAAGACTGGGAAAAGTGGGTTCTTTCGATGCATGAATTAGAAAAAGCCCGCATTGTTCTTTCCGGCTCTAACGCTAAACTTCTTGGAAAAGAGCTTTCGACGCTGTTAACAGGAAGGCATGTCAATCTAACAGTTTTTCCACTTTCTTTCCAAGAAAAAATGCAGTTTCGGGGAATCTCTTTTCCGGATCCTATTTTGGCCGTATCAAAAAAAGTTGAGCTTGCGGCTCTTCTCAGAGAAACCCTAGAGTTTGGATCCTTCCCTCAAGTTGTCCTTTCAGGAGAAAAGCAACAAATTTTGCTGGCCTACTTTGATGATATTGTCAGTAAAGATTTGGTGCGACGCTTTCAAGTTCGAAAAACTGAGAAGTTGAAGGCTCTGGCCAGGCTTTGTTTTTCGAATGTTGCCTCTGGAATGACGTTTAATTCAATGGGGCATTCCTTAGATCTATCTCCGGACACGGTGGAGAAATTTTCAAATTATTTTGAGGAGGTTTACCTTTTTACATTTCTCAAGCGATTTTCGTTTAAGGCAAAGGAGCAAGAAAAAAGCCCAAGAAAGATTTACCCTGTTGACGTTGGGCTTGCAAATGCGGTGGGATTTCGTTCAAGTTCGAATCAAGGGAGGCTTCTAGAGTGTCTGGTTTTTCAAGAACTTTGTCGAAGACGTGCCCAAAATTCAAACATGGATCTTTATTATTGGAAGGATGATCAGCATCGAGAGATTGACTTTGTCGTGAAGGAAGGACTCCACATCCATGAACTGATTCAGGTCTCATGGAATTTGGACCAAGCCCAAACAAAAAAGAGGGAGGTCTCATCCCTTTTAAAAGGAATGGATGCATTAAAGATGAAAGAAGGAGTCGTTATCACAGAAGAATTTGAAGGGCAAGAAACGCTAGATGGAAAAACCATTCACTATAAACCTGTCTTAAAGTGGTTGTTGACAATATAATGGGTCGAGAGTTAGGTGAGATAAAGGCTCACAAAAATAACAATCCAAACAGCGTCTACAAAATGCCAGTACATGGAGCCTATGTGAAAGGGAGTGGGATTTTTGAGAGGCTGCTGTTTTGATCTCATGAGGAGAAATAGAAGGACGCATAATCCGACCAAGACGTGAAGACCGTGAAAACCGGTAAGGGTAAAAAAAGTCGAGGCAAAGGGCCCGGTTTTAAGGACAAGACCCTCGCGAATAAGTTTCGCCCATTCAACGCCTTGGAGCACTAAAAAAATGATTCCTAGGACAAGTGTTATTCCAATTTTGGAAAAAAGTTTTTGGTTTGTTCCCTTGTTAATCATCGTTTGCGCTTGATGAAGGAAAAAACTGCTTGATAGAAGGATGAGAGTGTTGATTGAGGTCATGAGAATGGGTAAATGATAAGGCCCTTGCCAGCCAGGATTCGCAAATCGTAAAACGCTATAGGCGGCTAAAAGTGTGATGAACATCATGGCTTTAAACATCTTTTTCTCTCCCGCTCATGTTTTTTTTTGTAGTCGCCCGATTCATCGGGCAGCCCCATAAATGGGGCGACTACAAAACGAGCTTTAAGAGGGGGGTGTAAGGAATCAAAAATCATTTATCAATTTTGAGATTCATATTATCAAGTTCCTCTGATTGCAAAAGCCAGTCTTTTCCCTTTAGTTTCGGATGATTGAATTCATGAGGTCCGTGATAAACCCTAGGGATTTCTTCAAAATTATGTTCAGGAGGTGGAGATGCGATCGTCCATTCCAGTGTGTTGGCCTGCCATGGATTCATAGGTGCTCTTTTCCCCAAAAATAAACTTCCAAAAAAATTCAGAATGAAAATCATTTGTGATGCCCCCAAAATAAAGGCGGCCCAGCTGATTTTGATGTTTAAAGGTTGTAAGGGCTTTAGAAAATCATATGTAGTTGGATCTGCGATTCTTCTCATCATTCCTCCCATTCCCAAAAAGAACATTCCAAAAAAGACGTAGCACAAAGTAAGGAATGTGATCCAAAAATGAAGTTTGCCAAGCATTGAATTCATGAGGCGGCCGAACATTTTGGGGAACCAATAGTAAATGGCTGCAAAACTTCCAAAGAGAACAGATGCAGCCAAAGTAAAATGAAAATGTCCCACCACAAAATAAGTGTCGTGAATGTAAATATCAATCGCCTGGCTTGCATTGAAAATGCCGGTGAGGCCTCCTAGGCCAAAGACAACGATGAGTCCGAGACAAAAATACATCGGGGTGGTGAAGCGCAAAGAGCCCTTCCACAATGTCCCGAGCCAATTGAGAAAGAAAATAGAGGAAGGGATGCTCACAAGAAAAGTGGTGTACATGAAAAATTTTCCCAAGGTCCCGTTCATGCCGCTCGGATACATGTGATGTGCCCAAACGATGCCACTTAAGACAGAAATAATGCCCATTGAAATCACGGTCGCCTTGTATCCAAAAGCAGGTTTTCGCGAAAATACAGACAAAAGATCAGAGATGATGCCCCAGGCCGGAAGAATCAAAATATAGACTTCAGGGTGACCAAAGGCCCAGAAAAGATGCTCATAGAGAAGGACCTGGCCTCCAGGAGCTGGAGCCAAAGGACCTGCTGTATAAAAAGTGGTTCCTAGAATTCGATCGAGTAAAAGAAGAACAAGTGTGATGGCAATGACAGGAACAAACACGGCGTTTAAAATGGCCGTGTAAAAAAGTCCCCAAGTGGTCAAAGGCATTCGAAACCACTTCATGCCGGGGGATCTCAGCATGATAATGGTTGTGATGTAATTGACGGATCCTAAAATCGTCGAAATTCCAAAAGGCCATGTCACGTGCGCCCATTTGAAGGGGAATAAGAAAATTTCCGAAGGCACCAATTAAAATAGGCGTGATGGCAAAGAAGACCATAATGGTCCCGTGCATGGTCACCAGCATGTTGTAATTCTCTGGAGCAAGGATGCCTCCTAAAGCAGGGAAAAGCATTTTCCCGATGAATGGGATTTTATGAAAGGGATAAGCCAGCTGCCAACGAATAATCATGGCCATCAGGCCTCCGACGAGAAGGAAAAAAAGACCTGAAAAGAGAAACTGTTTTCCGATTACCTTATGATCGGTGCTGAAGATGTGTTTGGTTAAAAATGGTTTTGATTTTTGATTTGTCATTTTGATATTTTTCATCGATTATAAAAACAGGGTTTTTCTCCCCTCTTAAGTTAAGAGGGGATTGGGGGAGTTATGTAAGTCGATTTCATAACCCCTCCATCTCCCCTTACCTTAAGGGGAGGGAAAAACGACGTTAATTTATTTCTTATCACTCGTCCTCTTCTTTTTTTACATTTTTTTCAGATCCCTTTTTCTTAAGCCAAGCATCAAAGTCTTGTTTTTCTTGAATCGTTAAAATCCCTCTCATCCGGTAATGACCCAATCCGCAGAGTTCAGCGCAGGCAATTTCAAATTGTCCCGTTTCGGTTGCTTCAAACCAAAGTCGTGTGGTCATGCCGGGAACGATATCTTGTTTAGTTCTGAAATTAGGAAGGCAAAAGGAGTGAATGACGTCTTTAGACTGCATTTCAAGTTCGATGGGCCGATGAACAGGAATATGAAGTTGATTCATCGTTTGAATGTCATCCCTTGTTTGAAATTTTCCGTCAGGCCCAGCATATTGAATGTTCCAGGCAAATTGTTGGGCTAAAATTTGAATGTGAAGTGTGTTCCCTAAAGAAGGTTTTTCGCGGAGCTCATCCCAGACCTGAGCACTTAAATGGGCAATTTTCATATCAATGAAGAAAAAAACGCAAAGGGCCAGCACACTTGAAAGAAAGAGATGAGGCCAGCGATTTCCGTGGGTGTAAACGGCTCTGTGGCCAGGTCTTTCTCGG